>NZ_WFKL01000002.1 GCF_009208105.1 Rouxiella sp. S1S-2 | reverse complement strand
TTGTCTATCCTTGCGACTGGAGAGGAATAAGTCATGCTGATTGGCGTAATCGCAGACGATTTTACCGGGGCGAGTGATATCGCCGTAACCCTGTCAAAAGGGGAAAAAGGACAAGGTGGGTTAGCAACAACTCAGTATCTCGGTATTCCTCAGCATCCCGCAGGCCCTGAAGTTGAAGCCGGGGTTATTGCTTTGAAAAGCCGTTCTATCCCCGCTCAGGATGCCGTTGAACAATCACTCGCTGCTTGTGAATGGCTACTGGAGCAAGGGTGTGAGCAGATAGTTTTCAAATATTGCTCAACCTTTGATTCAACAGATGAAGGCAACATAGGACCTGTAACGGATGCCTTGGCGCAGCGGCTTCAAGTCCAGCAAGTTGTCATGTGCCCCTCCTTTCCTGCTATGGGGCGCACCCTTTATCAGGGGCATCTCTTTGTTAACGACAAACTGCTCAATGAGTCAGGCATGGAGCACCACCCATTGACGCCGATGAAAGACGCCTGTCTGCTGCGCGTGCTTCAACGCCAGTCGCGAAATGCGGTCCTCAATATCGCTTGGCAAAAGGTCTGTGAGGGGGAGATTGCCCTTCGCCAGTCAATGGATGCAGCGGGAAACGGTGAGCGCTGTTTACTCCTCGTCGATGCTATCTGCGAAGAAGATCTTATTACGATTGGGCGAGCCAGTAGAGGCGTGCGTCTACTCACGGGGGGGTCGGGTATTGCCCTTGGGTTAGGGCACAACTTTATTCAAGAGGGGAGGGCAAAGGGCAAAAAAACAACGCTTCCCTTGGTTAATGGGCCAGAAGCAATTTTGGTTGGGAGTTGTTCAGGGGCAACGCGCGGGCAGATTGAAGAGCATCAAAAAGAACATCCCGTCCTGATGGTCGACGTAAAAGACGTGCTCACCGGAAAAGTCGGTGCCGATCAACTGGTTGAGTTTATCAATCACCATCAGGGGAAATCACCGCTGGTTTATTCTTCTGGCACACCTGAGTCAGTAAAGAAAATACAGCAGGAGTTTGGACGAGAAAATGTGGCGGCAGCGCTTGATAATTTGTTTGGTGAAACCGCGAAGAAACTGGTGGCAACTGGAACCCGGCGTATCATCGTCGGCGGTGGGGAAACGTCTGGAGCCGTGGTCAGCGCGCTTAATCTCCACGCACTCACGATTGGTGACGAGATAGATATCGGTGTTCCTGCGATGGTATCCAAAGGCAACAATCCTCTTGCCCTGGCGCTCAAGTCCGGCAACTTTGGGGGGAAAGATTTCTTTTCCAAAGCGGTCAAAGCCCTACAGGGCCAGTAATGGAGTAGGCCAATAACGAGGAAAGCAATGTATAAAAAACCACACCGTAATGTGGTTCACGTTGATGAAAAAGTCCTGGTCTAATGTCCAGGACTTTTATCTTATGGGATTAGCCTCATTAAGAAGTGATGACTCTTGCGGATTTCTCAGGTCGTCGCATCATGTTATCGAGTCGTTCGCAGAGATTAATGTTGGGTAATGGCCTCTTTCTGCGAGGGTGTTTTACCAAATAATTCATTCACTTTATTTTGGCGCACCAGTATTGCCAGAGCGATAACGCCCACAAGTGCCAGGCAACTCGAAAGAATAAAAGCCGATTGGTAACCTCCACCGTACTGGATGAGCAATCCAGTAATACTCGGTGACAAGATCCCGGCCAGATTGGCCAACAGATGCACGAATCCACCTGCGGTACCTATACGATGGGCGGGTACGATATCTTGTAACAATGACCAACAGGCCTGCGGTGTCATATAAGCAAAAATACTGGCGACAGTAATGAGCGCCACCGCGCCAGCGGTGTTTCGGGTGTAAGCCGTCATTAGTACGCAACCTGCAGCGATAGTAAGGCCCGTGAAAATGACGGCCTTACGGGAAAATAAGAAATTGCCGCTGCGGCGATACAGTATATCGGTGACGATACCGCCGCCAATAAACCCTGCGGTCGCCCCAAGCCAAGGCAGTATGCCAATAATGCTCATGCTCTTGATATCCAGATGCTGAAAGTCAGTGAGGTAGCTTGGCAGCCATGACAGGAAGAAATATTGAATGTAATTGAAGCAGAAAAAGGCCGCCGCAACGCCCAATACCGGTTTGGAAAAAACGTAATACCACAGTGTATAAGTATCTTCTTGTTTCTTATCTTGAGTGAATGTTGTGGCTGGGCGGTCTCTGGCAATGAGCGCTTTTTCGGCGTCAGAGACTCTCGGGTGCTGTTCGGGTTTGTCCGTGAACAATAGCCTCCATGCGGCCAACCAGACGAAACCCAGCGCAGCAATCACAACAAAAGCAATGCGCCAGCCGAAGTTCAGCCCCACGAGGCCGACAATGGGTGCGGCAATCGCCGCCCCCAACGGTTGTCCGGCATTGGTGAAACCGACAGCTCGCCCGACTTCCTTACGTGGGAACCAGTTGGAAATAGACTTATTGGTGGTGGTTCCCATAGGCCCCTCACCGATACCAAACAGAACGCGTACGATCAGCAAGTGCGTGAAACCTGTTACCAATGCCGTTGCGCCACAGAATACCGACCAGAACGCGGCAGCAAAGCTGAATACTTTGCGAGGACCGAACTTATCGGCACTCCATCCGCCGATAAAGCAGAACAGGCAGTAACCGATAAAAAATGCGCTGAACAACACCCCCATTTGAGCATCATCGATGTGCAAATCGCCCTTAATCATCGGCGCCATGACGGATAAAGCGGCGCGATCCAGATAATTGAGCATGCCCGCAAAGAACAATAATAGGGCAATCACGACGCGATAATTCGATTTACGCATGAGTCACCTCCGCGTTCAATGATAGCGTTTGTGAGCTGATGAGGTACTTTTTCAACACCACGGGAGAGGGCTCAAATCCCAGCCCCGGCGTTTCCGGTAAGGTCATCTGCGGCGTGAAATTTAGCTGCGGATACAGAGCTTCCTGCCACTGTATATAAGGCACTTCCAGACTCACGCTTTCGTCCAGCGTGGCAACCAGTTGCGCGGTCGCCATCAACCCTGCGCCATAGTAAAAACAGTGGGGAACCACATGAACGTGATATTGCTTCGCTAACGCGAAAACTTGCAGCATGGCGGTAATACCCCCGACTTTACTGACGCTTGGTTGCGCAACATCGATTGCCCCATGTTCAAAATGTTCAATGAACCCTTTTACGCCCGCGGCATTTTCACCTGCGGCAATGCGCGTTCCCTGTTTTCGGACTTCAGCCAGACCTGCTAAATCATCCGGCGGCCAAACCGGCTCCTCCAGCCATCCCAGATTGAGAGGATGTAAAGCCTTCGCATGGGCGATGGCATCTGTGACGCTCCAGGGACAATTTACATCAACCATCAACTCGGCATCTGCAGGAAGGATTTCCCTGGCGGCGGCAATAGCCTGATAAGCCGTTTCATGTAATTTAATCGCGCGGAAACCGGCCTGATACGTGCTCATTACCTTTTCTGCGACGCGTTTAGGACAATTACCGTAACTCACCAGACTGGCGTAAACCCCGATTGTTTGACGGCTGGCCCCTAATAGTTGCCAAAGTGGCTGGTTCCTGCTTTTTGCAAGTAAATCCCACAGTGCAATGTCGATAGCAGAAAGTGCAAACATGATGGGTCCAGTTCGACCAAAAGCATGGAAGTTAATTTCCGCTTGTTGCATCAGTGTGGCAATGTCGCATGGGCTTTGCGGACAGGTCTGCCCAAGGAAAAACTTGCCGACAAGCCCGCTTAGCGCCATTTCGGTTATGGGATTAGCAAGATGTCCGAACCCTTCACCCCAGCCGTGTAAGCCAGTGTTTGTGCTGATTTTTACCAGCAAGGTTTCCATCTTTGTTAACTCGGGAGATGCCGCATTATAAGCATCAGTGTGGGTATCAGATGTTTTTCCCCTGCCACTGCTGAAAGGAATAGCAACGCGCAATACCTCGATTTTGGTTATTTGCATCATAAAATCCTGTTTGTAGAGCCCGCGGCGTCGCGATTTATAGTGTTGTAATGGAAATGACGCGGGAGGAAGATCGGATAATTTATTCGAATTTAAAATGACTGAAAAAGAACTTATCAGTTTGTGGAATCAGTCTAAGGCGCGGCGATCCACAAGTTAACAGGCTATGGCCTAATTATTTATGAGGATTGAAAGGGATTTTTGTGCAAATGAATGAAGAGGTGAGAAGTCAGTCACGAAAGGCATACTCCTTTGAGGACCTGACACATTCCAAATGCCAGATAGCAAAAATCTGCCATAAGACTAACGCTCATGCTAAAAAAACATCACATCGGTATTAACGGTAATTATTGAGTCATCCCGAATACATACTTTTTATACGTTTTTTTACCGAAGGTAACAGGTCGGCTGTATATCTTGGCAACGGGCAGACTCTGCGGCAAATTTGGAAACAGTCATCCCGCACAGTGAAGAATATGGACGATCCCGGTTACAAATACTGGGGTTTAATTTTTTTTCTAATGTGATATTTTTATGTGGATGTCGTGAATCCCCCTATGCGGTGGGGCTAATCAACTACTTTGCTTCAATGTTATAAAGCACGCGGACCCGGGTTAGTTGGCCAACGGTTCACTGGGAGGCACCCAGCACTACAACATCAAATACTTAAGCCCCAATCTTAATCGGTTGGGGCTTTTTGCTATGTATTAAGCAACTCAATCTATAAGCGATAATATTTTCATTATGTTTCCAACTTTATAGCCTGGTCATTGCTGCTATAAAAAATAATTTCTTGTCTAATGATTTTGTAAACCCTATTGATTCAATGAAATAGAAAAGATAAAGACAGTAGACAAACGTCAAGTAACCCACCGTTATTATTAATAATTGCAATATTAACAGTGTGCGCATAGGGTGATATTGAGGCAGGGAGGTCGAGGCATAAAGGCTAATTGAATGAGAGCGTACGGCAATGATCAGTTTCTTGACCTTAGGCACATCTTGCCGCTTATTAATTGTACAAACATTAATGCAAACTAAACGAATATTTTATTCACAGTATAAAATAATTTTTGTTAACTTTTAATTTAACGTTATTACCAATTAGCAACACTTAAACATTAAGTAATAAACATTTTTAACACATCCTCGACAGACGATTTATCCTTGTTTTTTTTAAGGAGAACGTAAAATGTTAACTCGTCGTGATATGTTGAAAATGTCTGCCGCTGGCGCCGCTACAGTCGGTCTTACTGGTGCGGTTATTAATAAAGCAGCCGCAGATGATAACCGTAATATTGTTCCACCTACGACTTATCAGCCTGGTCACAATGCCAAGAGCATCTACAAATACAAGTTTTCGGACAGTGAGAAACGCAGTCTGCCGGGTGGGTGGGCGCGTGAGGCGACGGTAAAACAGTTTCCTATATCAGAAGGTATTGCCGGTGTTGATATGACATTAGAAGCCGGTGCGGTACGAGAGTTGCACTGGCATGCCATTGCGGCAGAATGGGCTTATATGATTTCGGGTAAAGCACGTATTACCATTATAGATCCCGAAGGAACGTCAGAAGTTGCCGACTTTAGCAAGGGTGACGTCTGGTATTTCCCAAAAGGCTACGGTCATTCTATTCAGGCATTGGAAGGCGGCGCGCATTTTATCCTGACCTTTGATAATGGTCATTTTTCTGAGTTCGGGACGTTCAGTATTACCGACTGGATCGCCCATATGCCCAAAGAAGTTCTGAGTAAGAGTACAAATTTACCCGCGTCGATCTTTTCCAAGGCCAAACAGGGAGAAGCTTATATCGTGACCGGTCGTGTTCCGCCCGCTCTCCCGTTGGCACGAAATAACGGTGGCCGAGATGATTCCCCGCTTAAACACCACTACCCCATGATGAGCGTGCCGCCATTTTTTGAGAGCGACGAAGGTAGCGTGCATATCGTTTCATCAAAAGAGTTTCCGGTGTCTAAGACAATCACCGGTGTCATTGAAATAATGAAACCCGGTGCGGTGAGAGAAATGCATTGGCATCCAAACGCCAATGAGTGGCAATATTATATTTCTGGAAAAGGCCGCATGACGGTATTTAGCTCACACGGTCACGCCGAAACCGAAGAATACGATGCCACCGATGTAGGCTATGTTCCGCAGGGTTTCGGACACTATATTGAGAATATCGGCGATGAGGACCTTGAAGTTCTGGTGATATTGGATAATGGTATCTATCAGGATATTTCGCTCTCAGACTGGCTGGCGAAAACCCCAGCGTACGTATTGGCCGATAACTTCAATAATAATGAAGCCGATTGGAACGCCCGACCGGCCGAGAAGCTGGTTATCTCAAAGGGCGCGAAGTCATAGGGCTTTAGTTTCCTCAACTATGGCCTTAGGTGTCTAAGGCCATTTTTTACACATGACCGAGCTCTAACAGGCAGTAAAATGATTCAGAACGCCTAAAGTCCTTTCTATACTGTCATGATGATTGATGGGAGATGTTTGTCGTCATTAGCCGTACATCAGCCATACTGGCTCAAATACCCTTCTATCCTGTTATGCTGTTCTTCTTTAAATAATCCCGTTACAGGCGATTAAATCCCCCCTCAATCAGTCTGGTTCGCTCTATTTAGAGAATCGACCAGCACGCATTTTAAGGAAAGCGTATGACTCACCCTAGTATTACCGAGAAACGTGCCATCTTTCGTGACCTGCACAAGTCAGGATGCTTTGTGTTACCTAATCCCTGGGATGCCGGCAGTGCCCGTATATTAACCGAACTTGGATTCAAAGCCCTGGCCACGACCAGCTCCGGTTATGCCTGGTCGTGCTCACGTGCAGATGGCCAGTTAAGCCGTGAAGACATGCTGGAACACATGCGTTACATGGTTGAGGCCACAGATCTGCCCGTGAGTGCCGATTTTGAAAGTGGATTTGCTGCTACAACCTATGACCTGGCCGAAAGTGTGCGTTTGGCCGTGGAGACTGGGGTAGCTGGGATTTCGATTGAGGACTCTACCGGGGACCCACAGTCCCCGCTGAGAAGTATCACTGAGGCAGTAGAACGGATGCATGCAGCACGCGCTGCGATTGATGCAGCAGGCGGCGATACACTGCTTGTCGGGCGGGCTGAAAACTTCTTTGTGGGCCTACCTGACCTTGACGATACGATTAAACGACTGAAAGCTTATGCAGAGGCTGGAGCCGACTGTTTATACGCACCGGGGATCAAAACGCGTGAACAGATCCGTGCAGTTGTTGCAGCCGTTGCTCCCAAGCCTGTTAACTTATTGATGGGCTCGAACAGTGACATGACAGTAAAGGAGATAGCCGATCTGGGCGTGAGGCGTATCAGCGTCGGGGGTGGCCTGGCGCGGGCAGCAATGGGAGGATTTATACGAGCTGCACGCTCAATAGCTGAAGAGGGGCGATTCGATGCCTTTTCAGAAACCCCCTCGGCTGCGGAGCTTAACGCACTTTTCGGCAGTAAAACTGATCTGTAACTGATTTACTAGGGTGGAATATAAAAAACCACCTTTCGATGGGTGAGAAATCCCGTGTTAACAAATCCAGTTTGTAGCTATTGGCTGGCCAAATTATTCTGAGTCAAAAAAACAGCAGGGTGACCTTATGATATTCAATTGGTTTAAAGAGTGTTGACTATTTAATATAAAAACCTATCGCTTCGTTTAAATATTAAGCGTGTCATTCATACTGTGTAATCATTTTTACACTAAGGGTGTCTGATATTTTAAAATATCGACCATTCTCATTTTATGTAAAAATGAGGTTTACACGATTATTTCATTAGGCTTAAATTTTTTGGCGAGATCCCTGGCTTAAAAGGAGTGGGTATTAAAGGGTTGATGCCCACCGATGAAAGTCGATGACAGTACTGCAAATTCTCACTGTGAAGGTACTCAAAGAAAATATCTCCATTACTTTTATCATCAAATAGTTGGTCTCCGTCTCGGAACTGTGTAATTGAGACTTTATCCCCATTGGGTAGATGTGAAATGTTTTGACCAGAAGCAATAACAAAATTCGATTGAGACCACATTAACATGCTCAACCCATAGTTTGCGCGAACCACTGTCATTGGCGGACGGCCTAGACATTCAATGTTAAATTCTTTTTCAACTGCCCCAAATGCTGAACTCGCATGCCAAAGAATACCTACACATAACAAAATATTAAACTTCATTGTGGGACCCAAACAGGGGTATTAACCCCGTACTGATGGCGTTGATAGAAGATAAATTTTTAACAAAAATTGATGTTAAACACTTCTCATATTTGTATCAAATAACGCAATGTATTAATGATAAATTACGTAAATGCAGTTATATGAAAGCAATATTTCAAGCGGTGATACGTCACATAAATCAAAAAAACACTGCCGATGCTAATTTTATTGCAATAAGGACCATGATGAACTCTATCCGGTACATCATCGGATTTACCGCTGAACACCATGACCGATAAGGCGCATTTCGCGACTATATTCAGTTGAGGAAGTGTGTGACTGCCTATAGAACCGCTCTGATTTATCGAAGACGGTCCATTAACCTATGAGATCTCAGTGGCTATAACCAGTTCAACCTCGAGCTGGGCGATTTCCTGCTGAGCGGCAGGTGAAAAATGTGAATCGGTAATAATGCTGTCGAAGCGGGTCAACGGCAGGGCGAGAAAGGTCGCCACTTTATTGTATTTTGAGCTATCAGCCAGTAAGACAAGCTTGCGACTGCTGTGGCTGGCCGATTTTTTGACGGAGATTTTCTCTTCATCGGGCGTAAAACTGCCGCGCACGTTCCAGCAAGAGGCAGAAAGAAAAGCGATGTCGATCGACAGGCCGTGCAAGGTCTTAGCCGCTGTTTCCCCTACGCAAGAACGGTTAGATCGCGACAAGGTTCCACCGGTGTGCAACATGCGACACTGACTGTTATCGATCAGATAATTGGCAATGGCGAAGTCATTGGTCACGATTAACAAATCTTCACGCCAGGCGAGTTCTTTTGCCAGCATTAAGGTCGTGGTTCCTGCGTCAAGATAGATGCAGCTGTTAATCGGTATATTGCGCGCGGCGGCTTTACCAATTGCCTGTTTTTCCAAGCTAAACATCGACGACTTATCGAGATGCGAAGGCTCGCTGGAAATACGCTCGGTGGACTGCACCCCGCCGGACACCAATAGCACATTGCCTTGCTCTTCAAGTTTTTGCAGATCACGACGAATGGTCATGTGCGACACCGCAAGCCTTTCCGTCAACTCGGAAATACTGACCACGCCCCGCTCATGGACCAACGCCAAAATTTGTTGATGTCGTTCTAAGGGGATCATTATTTCTCCAGATAATAAATAGCTGACAGAGCAAAGTGTAAATCAGGCATCCGCATCGGTACCACATAATTTATCATATTCTAACAGCCTAATATCATCAAAGGGGAGGCATCTGATAAACAAAACTCATTTATTCAATAATTTAGTAAAAACTCACTATTTCACAGATGTTAAATATTGTGCTTATTAGCGCCTCTTCTGTTCATTATTGTGAAGCTGGTCACTCTAATTACCCAATCTTATGCCTATAGTTCACACAGAAAAACAAATCATCACTAAATTTAACACGAGGTTCGTATGTCAAATACAACGACGTTGTCTGTATGTGTCGTAGGTCTGGGTTCGATGGGAATGGGGGCAGCACAATCTTGTATCAAGGCGGGCTTGACCACTTATGGCGTTGACCTGAATCCTCAGGCTTTACAAACCTTACGTGACAGCGGTGCAAAGGCGGCGGAGACCAATGCTACTGATTTTGCTGCCGAACTGGACGCGGTGGTGGTGCTGGTCGTGAATGCGAAACAGGTTAAGCAGATCCTTTTTGGTGATAACGGATTAGCCAGCAAACTTAAAGCCGGGACGCCCGTGATGGTGTCCTCGACCATTTCCTCACAGGATGCACAAGACATTGAACAGCAACTGGCTGCTTATCAGCTCATCATGCTCGATGCGCCGGTTTCTGGCGGTGCTGCCAAGGCGGCAGTGGGGGAAATGACGGTTATGGCGTCCGGTAGCGATCGCGCCTTTGATTTACTGGAGCCGGTGCTAAATGCCGTAGCCAGTAAAGTTTATCGTATCGGTGCTGAAATCGGTCTGGGTTCGACAGTTAAAATTATTCATCAGCTGCTGGCGGGCGTACACATCGCTGCCGGGGCGGAGGCGATGGCACTCGCAGCGCGTGCGGGCATTCCGCTCGATACCATGTATGACGTGGTCACCCACGCCGCGGGGAATTCGTGGATGTTCGAGAACCGTATGCGCCATGTGGTCGACGGCGATTACTCACCAAAATCAGCCGTGGATATTTTCGTTAAAGATCTCGGCCTGGTGGCTGATACCGCCAAGTCACTGCATTTCCCGCTGCCTCTGGCCTCGACGGCATTAAATATGTTTACCTCAGCCAGTAACGCCGGTTTTGGTCGCGAAGATGACAGTGCGGTGATCAAAATATTTAGTGGTATTACCCTGCCAGAAAAACAGGAGCCTAAATAATGTATCTCGGAGTCATTGCTGACGATTTCACGGGCGCCACGGATATTGCCAGTTTTCTGGTCCAGAACGGCATGTCGACCATTCAGGTCAACGGTGTTCCGACCGATGCGCTGAATATTGCCGCTGACGCGGTGGTCATCAGCCTGAAATCCCGATCCTGTCCGGCTGAGAAGGCAGTTGAGGATTCGCTGCGCGCGCTGAAATGGCTACAGCAACAAGGATGTGAACGGTTTTATTTTAAATACTGTTCCACCTTCGACAGTACATCAAAAGGCAATATCGGGCCGGTAACGGACGCCCTGTTGGAGGCACTGGGGGAAACGCAAACAGTGATATCGCCCGCTTTACCCATCAATGGTCGCACTGTTTATCAAGGCCACCTGTTTGTGATGGATCAGCTGCTTTCCGATTCTGGTATGCGCCACCATCCCGTGACGCCGATGACTGAAAGCAACCTGTTGCGTCTTATTGAAGCTCAGGGCAAAGGTAAATCCGGTTTAGTTACCAGCCAAACCCTGGACGCCGGCGCGCAGGAAGTTCGGCAAAAAATCGCTACGCTGGCTTCTCAAGGCGTGCGCTACGTGGTGCTCGATGCTTTAAACGAACAGCATCTGGTCACTCAGGGACTGGCATTGAGTCATATGAAACTGGTCACCGGCGGATCGGGACTGGCAATGGGGCTGGCGCGTGCAAGAGCAAACGCCACGCATGACAAATCCGCCGCAGAGTCGGCAGGTTTTCCTACTGGCAAACAGGCAGTGGTGCTCTCGGGTTCCTGTTCCACCATGACGAATCTTCAGGTTGAACACTATCGCCAACAGGCACCCGCCAAGGCTATCGATATTGAACGAGTACTGCAAACGCCATCAGAGTACGCGCAGGAGCTGTGTGACTGGGTGGCAGACAACAGCGGTCTGCCGTTGGCGCCACTGCTTTATGCCACCGCCAAGCCGCAAAAGCTTAAAGAGATTCAAGATAAGTACGGTGCACAGAAAAGTAGCGAAGCGGTGGAGGCATTATTTGTTCTGGTTGTCAGCGAACTTCAACATCGTGGCTGGCAGCGTTTTATCGTCGCGGGCGGCGAGACTTCGGGGGCTGTGGCCCAGACGCTGGGGGTCGACATCTTCCACATCGGCCCAGTCATCTCGCCGGGCGTTCCCTGGGTCAAGGGCGTGACGCAGCCTATTTCACTGGCGCTGAAATCCGGTAATTTCGGCGATGAAAACTTCTTTGCCCGTGCACAGACGGAGTTTCCTGTATGAATGAACAACAAGCTCGTGAAGAGATGGTCCGACTCGGCGCGTCATTTTTCCAGCGCGGATATGCCACCGGATCGGCGGGTAATTTATCGGTGCGACTGGATGATGGCAATTTACTGGCGACGCCAACCGGCTCTTGCCTGGGAGAGTTGGATGCCAGCCGCCTTTCCGTGGTAACTCCAGAAGGGGAGTGGCTAAGCGGCGACAAACCATCGAAAGAAATCAGCTTTCATCGGGCTATTTATCTGAACAATCCAGCCTGCGGTGCGATTGTGCATTTGCATTCGCTTTATCTGACCGCGCTTTCTTGCCTTGAAGGATTAAACAAGAATAACTGCATTCGCCCCTTTACGCCCTATGTGGTGATGCGTGTGGGCGACGTGCCGCTGGTGCCCTATTACCGTCCGGGCGATGCACGTCTGGCGGAGGATCTGGCAAAGCTGGCCCCACATTACAAGGCTTTCCTGTTAGCTAATCATGGTCCGGTGGTGGTAGGTAAATCCTTGAAAGAAGCCGCTGATAACACAGAAGAGCTGGAAGAAACTGCCCGATTGATCTTTACGCTGGGCGACCGTCCGATCCGTTATTTGAACGATGCTGAAGTTGCAGAATTAAGGAACTGATATGCCTAAGTTTGCTGCCAATATCTCGACCATGTTCAACGAATATCCATTTTTAGAACGCTTTGACGCCGCCGCCGCAGCGGGTTTCAAGGGCGTGGAGTTTTTATTTCCCTATGAGTACGAGATTGACGTCCTGAAACAGGCGCTAACCCGTAATAATTTGCAGATGGTGCTGTTCAATACTGCGCCGGGTAATACACAGGCGGGGGAGTGGGGCGTTTCGGCTATTCCGGGGCGCGAAGCCGAAGCGCGCGCCGATATCGATCGCGCTCTGGAATATGCGCTGGCGCTGGGCTGCGCGCAAATCCACATTATGGCCGCGACGGTGCCTGCTGAGGCCGACCGTGAAGCCTATTGCCGCACCTTTATCGACAACCTGCGTTATGCTGCCGAGCGTTTTGCCCCACACGGTATCAGCATTCTGCTGGAAGCGTTAAATCCAAAAACCAAACCGGGTTACCTTTATTCCAGCCAATATCAGACGCTGGAAATGGTTAAGCGTATCGATCGTCCGGGCGTATTTACTCAGCTGGATCTATTTCACGCTCAGTTAGTGGACGGCAATTTAAGCCATCTGATCCGCGAATATTCAGGTCAATACAAGCATATTCAGATTGCTTCTGCGCCTGACCGCCACGAACCCGATGAGGGCGAACTGAATTATCCGTGGTTATTCGAGCTAATAGACTGCAGCGGATATCAGGGATGGATCGGTTGCGAATATATTCCGCGTACCACCACGCAGGAAGGCCTCGGCTGGTTTACCCCCTACAAATAAGCGTCATTATGCATCAACACCCTTCGTTCAGGCGCTGGGTGACAGGTTTCTGCTGCCTTAAAATCAGTGGAGCCAGGGAATAACTTCTATAAAACAGTGTGTTAAAGCACCTATAATAAAACCCTACGAGGCTGAAATTATGTCTACCGCCCTATTATTAACCCTTGCCGTAGCGAGCGTACTTATTTTGCTGCTGCTGGTGATTAAAGTAAAAATTCATCCCTTTGTCGCCTTGCTGGTAGTCAGCTTAATCGTGGCGATAAGTACGGGGATCCCTGCCGATGACATTATGAAAGTCATTGTCTCCGGTATGGGAGGATTGCTGGGTTCCATTACAATTATTATCGTATTGGGCGCGATGCTTGGCGCCATTATTGAATCCTCGGGCGGTGCAGAGTCTCTGGCACAAAAATTTACCCATACTCTGGGAATAAAACGCACCGTGGCGGCACTGACCATGGCGGCATTTATTCTCGGTATTCCGGTATTTTTTGAAGTTGGTTTTATTATCGTCATTCCGCTGATCTACGGTTTTGCCAAAGTCGCTAAAGTTTCCCCCATCAAATACGGTCTGCCAATGGCCGGTGTGATGCTGACGGTGCACGTAGCACTGCCAACGCATCCCGGTCCTGCCGCCGCCGCCGGTCTGTTGGGGGCCGATATGGGCTGGTTGATGCTGCTGGGCATAGTCATCTCAATCCCGGTCGGTATCGTTGGGTATTTTGTCGCCCGTTCGATGAATAAAAAACATTATCAGCTGTCAGTCACTGTGCTTGAGCAGTTGCAGCTGGCAAAACCAGAAAGCAGCCCACGCATGACCCAGGATGAGCCGCCGAGCGCCTGGTTGATTTCGACGCTGATTGTGATCCCTATTATTTTGATCGTCGTGGGCACCGTGGCACATACCGCGTTGCCTGCAACCAACCTGCTGCGCCAGCTACTGACGCTAATAGGTACGCCCGCGATTGCTTTACTGATTGCTCTGGCATTGTCTGCATGGTTGCTGGTCCTGCGTCGGGGAACCAGCAGAGAGCGGTTGAGCGAAATTCTTGACCGTGCTATCCCAAGCTCTGCCGGAGTGATCCTGGTGGCCGGAGCAGGGGGCGCGTTTGGTAAGGTGTTGGTAGAGTCTGGCGTGGGTAAGGCACTGGCGATGTCACTTGAAACCATTCATCTGCCATTAATTCCCGCGGCGTTTATTCTTTCACTGGCTTTGCGTGCCTCTCAAGGGTCCGCCACGGTGGCTATTTTAACTACCAGCGGATTATTAACTCAGGCGGTGACGGGGTTAAGCGATACGCAGCTGGTATTAGTGACTCTGTCAGCCTGCTTTGGTGGACTCGGTTTGTCTCACGTCAATGATGCCGGTTTCTGGGTAGTGACGCGTTATCTGGGGCTCTCGGTGGCCGACGGGCTTAAAACCTGGACCGTTCTGACCACCGCGATGGGCCTGACCGGTTTTATCATCGTCTGGGGATTGTCGGCGGTGATGTAAATAGAGCAGCCTGTATGCCACTCCCGACATACAGGCTTTTTTATTAATTGAAGACCATTCCGCGGTCGATAGCACTGATTGTCCGGGCACATAATAAGAGTCAGGGCCAGCAAGATAAGTGACATACCGCGCAATATATTCATGAGACGCTCCATACCCACGGTACATTTCAGGTTCGCTTCGCAATCCAGGGGATCCGAGAGAGCTTGAAAAGAGGGTGATAACGGATGCAAGCAAATTTGGTGTTAGAAACATGCGAAGCAATTTTGCTATCTCAACGTGGTGCCGCATTTGGAAAAAAATTCAGCAGGTTAAAATTTGGGACTGCCTTGATATTTAGGTTCTTTTACATATTGATAGGTTCTGCTAGTAAGTGTTGTTTTTTTTAACTTATGACCTGACGCCGAATGAATCAGAACGATTGTTTTGTAAATATCTAAAGCCGTGGCCAGTTATTGTTGACCACTACTGGCAGCTAAGTGCCAAAAGCGGACTAAGGTAGTACCTTATTTACATAAAGAGTATTGTTTAAAATCAATCGGTTTGATGAGTTAACTTCTCAAGGATTAAAATAATGCCACTGCCGGAAAGAATGAGACCAAGCAAAGTCAGTAGTAACAAAATTAATGAACTTTCAAAAAGTGCTGAAATGATACTTTCTAAAATTGATGGAGGTTCTGATCAAGAAGATCCCATATTAGTAACCATGATGGGCGAATGGAACAACCAGGTTGTATGTCCCTATACTTTTTCTGATTTCAGAGATTTTTCCTCTTGGACCAGTGCCAGGGAATTTACCAGGATGGCCTTTAATCTGGAGAGGTTTTACCCAGACTATACCTGGAGCGAATTGATTCAAACAATCAAATTTATATGTGACTCCGAGGGCAAAGAATCTGAACAAAACTTTGCTCTTTCATTACTTGAGAGGAATTTTAACGGTAATCCATCTGATCTTATTTTTTGGCCAGATAGTTGGTTCCAGAATCCTGAGATGTTACAAGTTGATCTCAGTGTTAAAGAGATTGCTGGGTACTTGATGGCTCGATCAGGTAGGCATTTAACTGACGCTCCAGAGATAGAGTTGATATATCCAATACCTGACAATGGCTGTTTATAAAATAGCCGCCAGTTAGACACATGCTCAGTCATATTACATCAAAATGACGAGTAAGAGCCGACGTCCGCTTTTCGCTCAAAGCCGCCGCGGTCACTGTTAAGGGCGTTTATGTGCCAGAAACGGACGTGGCATTCATCATGTTAAGATTTATTCAGTGAGAAGGGTTCATTCCTGTTTCCAGCTCATAGAGAACTAAAGACCCTAAAAATTATGACATCATTCATGGAGAACCAAGTCATGGATTTCACTATCAGTCCCACTCATCCTGAGCACTTTGACAAACTTCGCGCGATTGAACTGGCTGCTTTTGAAACATTGCGTAATGCAGGTGCGGTTACAGGCGAGGCGGGCGCATGCAGCCTTGAGGAATTGAGCAATTTCAGTCGTAACGGCCTGTTGCTAACGGCCTATACACCTGATTCAGTTCCTGTAGGATTTGTAGCAGGAAAGGTTGAAGACACATGGCTGCACATTGCTGAAATTGATGTGCATCCGCAATGGCAACGCCATGGGATAGGCAGACTGCTTATGCAGAGAATTCTCCATACTGGGCAACAACGCGGTCTGGCTGGGGCCACGCTGACAACAGACAAAATGGTCGCTTTTAATGCCAAATTTTACGGTACATTAGGATTTAATATTGTGGAAGGCCACGCACGACCTCCGCATCTGGTAAGCCTAATCGCTGAAGAGATCTCTATAGGTTTCATTCCGGCGCGACGTATAGCAATGTGGGTTATCTTTTAGGACTCAGGTCCGCTCTTCGCTCAAAACTGACCATTCACATCAGCATGTCTGCTTCGTGCCAAGCGCGGACATCACCAATGCCAACCTTATCCAGCATTCAGACAAATATCTGGAAGTAAGAATAAAATGTTTATGGCATTGTCAGTTGATCTTTATATCCATCCAATACTGCAATTAAATGGTCTGCGATTGCTCTGACTCGCCGTGAACCCGCTAAGTCTGAATGCATCACCAGCCATAATGCCTGATCCAAACCGATATCAGGGTTAACACAATGCAGACCGTTTTTCCTGGCCATAAAATGTGGCAAAACCCCTAAACCTAGGCCAGCTGAAACTGCGGATACCTGTGCCACGAGTGTGTTTGCTTCCACTCTGCACGGCCTGCCGCGAAGCATCCGCGATATCCATCGTGCAGCAGGAAGGTGTTGGTGTGATTCCGACCAGCCCACATAATTAGCGTTATTCAAAGATAAACCAGCGGGTTCATCAGCCAGTATTTTTAGATATGCATCATCACCATATAATCCAAACCCTATGGTTCCGAGACGCTTTAACGTCAGATTCCCGCTGTCAGGCTTGACCATCCTTATTGCTATATCGGCGTCTCTCCGATGCAGATTGACTGACTGAACACCGCTCAGCACTTCCACCCGCAGCTCAGGATGCTTTTCCAGAAGCCCTTTCAGCGAAGGCAGGATAAAATGCGTGGCCAGATTGTCTGATGTTGCCAGCCGGACAAGCCCAGCAACATTACCCTGCAGTTTCGCTGTTTCACCGAAAGCGAGACCCGCATATTCGAGTGCCTCAGCCCGTTCCAGCAGAGCTTCGCCATCATCTGTCAGCCGGTATCCGCTCTGATGCCTGCTGAAAAGTGGTACTGCCAACGACTGTTCAAGCCGGTCCAGCCTTCTTGAAATCGTTGCAATGCCCATTTCCATCGCTTCTGCTGCACCACTCAGCGTACCCGCACGAACGATTGCCAGGAAAATCCGAGTATCATCCCAGTTAAAACCTGTTTTCATATCTTTTTTCCAATTATGGAAAACGGCTCTCCGTTTTCAGGTCTGTTTTATCACTTTCAGCAGGATGATACTGCAGTCCTCACAAGGAGATAAACATGCAAAAACGTACACTGACGTCATCTCTCAACGTATTCGCAATCGGCCTGAGCTGTATGGGTAGGGTGAATTGAATGGGCCGCGTGACGACGACAACTCAATGACAGTTTCGCTGAGCTGAAGCGGCTGCATAACGCCGTATCCGCCATTCCTATTGCCTGAGAACGTGACACGGCAAAAGGAATGAAAGGCGTATTTGCCTGCAACCGGCAAAAAATCTCCTCCGTAAACTTCGCCCAATATCTTTTAAGAGTAATGATTACATGAACGAAACCATTTTAAACGTAAGTCCGGTGCCTGCACGCACCTGGCTAGCAGTAACAGCGCTTGGCATAAGTGCATTTTCAATTGTGACTAGCGAGCTTGCGCCGGTTGGCATGCTCAGCACGTTAGCGAAGGATCTAAATCAGACTGAATCTGGTGCCGGTCTTGTCGTGACCGCATACGGCTGGATTGCCGCACTTGCAGCTCTTCTTTCCGGAGCGATGCCAGCGCGAATTTCGCGAAAGGCTCTGCTTGTTGGCCTGATGCTTATGCTTGGCCTTTCCTGCATTGTGGCAACCCGGGCGCATTCAATGAGCGGATTTATGAGCGCCCGCATGGCGGGTGCATTGGCACACGGCGCTTTCTGGGCATTGATTGGCACCGTGGCCGCACAGCTTGTTCCGGCTGAAAAGCTTGGGCTGGCCACGTCAGTCATTTTTGGCGGCGTTTCGGCTGCCAGCGTTTTGGGTGTACCGCTGTCCAGTTTAATTACAGGCATGACCGGATGGCGCAGTGCGTTTACAGCGATTTCCCTGCTGGCACTGGCTACAGCCTGTGTTTTATTCTGGACGCTCCCTACACTCGCGGCGCCAAAACCACTGAGACTGAGTGTTTATTGCGGGATATTCAAAAATCCGCTGCTCCTTTCTCTCTATGGTGCAACTGCCTGTATTATTTCGGCGCATTTTGCGGCATTCACTTATCTGGAACCCTTGTTGACGAAGAGTCAGGGAGTACCGGCAGCTTCCATTTCAGGTCTGTTGCTGATGTCAGGACTCTCTGGGCTGGTAGGAAATATCATTGCCGGTAAGCTAATTGATCGTCATATCAAAGGGCTCATTTCCATTTCACTGCTCCTGAGTGCGGGCGCGCTAGGCATGCTTGGCATGCTTGGCATGGGGAGCGCAGCACCGCTTCCTTTCTGGTTCACAGGCATGCTGCTCACAATTTGGGGCGCGGGTATCTCAATTGTATTCGTTGGCTTGCAGACATGGCTGCTTCGTAGCGCTGGAGACGCTGCACAACCGGCATCAGCTATTTACGTTGCAATTTTCAATGCAGCGATTGGTACCGGTGCGCTTGCCGGAGGCCAGATGTTAGCCATAATAGGTTTTCAGGGCATGGCCTTACTGGCCGCGAGCGTCTTTCTGTGCAGCATGACACTTGTCTTAATGCTAAAAGTCCCGAGGATAATCTGAACTGAAGGGTTAGGACCGAATTCTAAAAACTGCTTTAACCGGCAGTCATGAAATAAGGGGAGTCAGAAAACGCCCCTTATTATATAGTTAAATTTTATTAGCACTGGAATGCGCCCAGTCCTTTAAACAGTATCTGTATCAAGACGAGGCCAGTAAGAAGCACCCGTTCCTGAAGAGGTCATCGAATCGACAATGTCCGCTTCACGCCCTTTTAGCAGGCTTTGCGTAGGGTATTTTCGTTTTCCAAGTGGCCCTATTTTGACTGACATAAACACTTCACATTTGGTCTCCATGATGAGGCAAAAAAGTGGCCACGGAACCTTAGTCCATTCATGGCTATACGGGGCTATTAGTAAAGGAATGAGTCTTTATGTTTTTCAACAAACTCTTTCCAACGCACCGGTTCTTTACCAGCAATTTCGGGGAAGTTATCAAAAGTGTCATCAACACCTGGAATATCTCTTTCGGCAATACGTCTGAAATTGTCGTATACGCAGGTCATATAGGCCATTTCCGCACCGGCTTCACGCATATTTTCCAGGAAGATTTTGGGGTCCAAAGACTCGTAGCTGAAAGGCTTTCCCACCACCTCGGTCATGATCGCCGCAATTTCATCGTAGGACTTTGCGTCATAACCTAAGCGATAAGTTTTACCACTATGTTTCTCCGGATTTAGCAGCGCTTGAGCGGCCACCGTCGCAACGTCTTCGCCGTCAACCCAGCTGAAGGGGGCATCGCCGGTATACTGCTGGATTACGCCATTTTTAACAGCTTTGGTGCCATCATAGTTCAGCAGATTCTGCATAAAGGCTTCGGGCCGCAGATGCGTGAACGAGAAGCCAGACCACTCTATATAGCGCTCAACCAACTGATGCCAAACCCAGTGAGCTATAGTTGCATCATCTCCACCACAAGCGCCCAAATGCACTACGTGCTTAACACCGGCTCCCTTAGCATTATCCAAAAATACTTTGCTTTGACGTAGCATGTCTACGGTGTATCCCGTTGCCAGAAAAACACGGTCAATTCCTTCCAGCGCCGGTAAAAGTGTTGCGGTTTTATCAAAATCGAGAATAACGGTGCGTATGCCTTGTTCTTCAAAGATTTTGGCTTTTTCCGCTGAACGTACGGCGGCAACCACGATGACTGCGTTTTCTTTAAGTAGGCTACGAAGGGTACTACCACCAATTTGACCTGTAGCACCGGTAATCAAGATGGTTGGTTTTCTATCACTCATATAAACGCCTCATCTATTTAAAACCATTAACCTAATCAGTTAATGAAAAATTATTTTCTTTAAAAATAAGTTTACTTGAAAATAATCTTCCTATTTACGCTATAAATAACTTTGTTTAGTGAATTTAATTCATCAATAAGAGCGTGCCATGTTTTCGTCTGAAAATTTAAAAGGGATTGATTTGTTCGTCTGTGTCGCTGACGCAGGCAGTTTTACCGCCGCGGGTAAAAAAATGAATCTAACAAGTTCAGCAATCAGTAAGGGGATCGCGCGGCTCGAAAGTCGGCTTAAGGTAAAGCTTTTTCAGAGAACCACTCGCACCCTGTCACTGACGGATAAAGGCATTGCTTTCTATCGCACCTGTATGGCGGTGCTGACGGATCTGGAAGAAGCACAATTGTCTATGCAGGCTGAAGATACTGAGCCGAGAGGAAGGATTTGTATCGATCTTCCAGCGGCCTATGGTCGTCTACACGTGTTGCCAGTGATCCTCAAGTTTATTGAAAACTATCCGTTGATTACACCGCATATCTCTTTCTCGGACAGGTTTGTAGACCCGATAGTAGAGGGCATTGACATCATTGTCAGAATTGGCGGTTCCAACATATGGTCGAATGCGCTAGGGCATCGCTATTTGGGCGCGCAGCGCGTGGTATTCTGCGCCTCACCGGCATATATCACAAAATACGGTGAGCCTAAGACGAAGGAAGATTTAGAGGACCATCATTGTATTGTTTACGGCGAAGGCAACGGTAGATTAACCGCCTGGCATTTTGTGGGAGAAAATCCCAATGAAACTGAAAGAAGAGTACTTCCCGGACGGATCGCCGTGGGCGACGGGGAAGGACAGCTGATCGCCGCTCTAGCAGGTCATGGCATCACCCAATTACCAATGTGGTTGATAAAAAGTCAGCTTGAGGAAGGAAGCCTAGTCCAAGTGCTACCCAATCTTGCAACCGACGGACTTGCCATTAATCTGGCATGGCTGAAGAGCCGTCAAGCGTTACCTAAGGTCAGAAAATTACTGGAAATGCTGGCTGAAAATTTGACACCCTCAGGGCATAAATTAAACGACTCATCGCTTTCAAAGAGCTTCAGCGGCCCAACGTTGGAATAGTGGGCCACTAAATCCTTTTGGACTGCTTCGTGCCAATAGCGGACATAAAAGAAATTGCGATACCTTGAGTGGTGAAAAGCCGTTTCCGCTCAGTTTTTAATGTTGAGAGCGGTCTCCTACAGTGAATCCAGCAAATGCTAAAGGAACATTCACTCATTTACTGTATTAACGCCTCTTGCTGGTCGCTGACGCATAGCGCCCGGCGGATATCCATTGATGCGCTTAAAAGCTCTGCTAAACGCTGCCTGTGAGGCATAGCCGAGGCGAAGAGCAACGGTGTCAATTGAGATCTTATCGTGAATAATCCAGTGACCTGCGATGCGCATTCGCACCTCCCTTGCATAGCGCAGGGGAGGTATGCCGATGATTGATTTGAAGCGTTCAGCAAAAACAGAACGTGACACATGTGACTGTGCAGCAAGTTCAGCAACAGACCACTCCCGACCCGTATCGCGATGAATGGCCAGAATTGCACGGGCGAGTCGTGGATCACGTAACGCAGCGATCAGGCCAGCTGCGTTCTCGCTGCCGTTTTCGATCCATCCACGCACAATCATGGCAGCCGCCACTTCTGCGAGGCGGGCCAGAATGCCCGCGAAGCCAGCGCGTCCGGAACAGATTTCAAATTTCATCGCGCCCAGAATGGGAACCAGCCCCGGATAGATCTGTTCATTTGCCTCAACCACTATGGCTTGCGGCATCAGTTTACCAAGACCCTGCATTCCACCGAGATCGAACTCCATACAGCCATAAAACAGAACCGTGCTGGGTGTCGGATGCGAACTCGGGCAAGTATTGATTCCGCTGACGGCCTCGCCTAAAGGAGCAGAGCCTAACGTGTCGATATGTTGAAATGAACAGCTGACATCCGATACAAGCTGATGATCCTCACCCTGCGGCATGAATACCATGCTGCCGGCTTTCAGTTCGTGCAATGTACCATCGTGTGTGCGAAGCAGAGCAGTACCTACAGCGATGTAATGAAAATAGGCATGTCCCGGTCTGTTGCTAAAACCGACGCCAAACTCAGAGCCAGTCTGTAAACGGCGATACTGCACGCCACGCAGACGCATTTCCAGCAGCAATTCACTGATGAGCTCGGATGAAAGGGCAAAATGTTTATTAACATGCATAATCGGAGTTTCGGGTAAAAAATCAGGATGTGGCATCATAGATCGTCCCGCGACTCAACTCTAGACTAAGCGTTATAATTTTTCTCCAAGTAGAGTGTGTTATGAGAAATGAAGCAACTGAAGCTGTATCCGCGAGTTTGAATAGTTCGGAACCCAAAGAATCCGCATGGATGGCCGTTATTTCACTGACTATGGGTGTGTTTGGCTTGCTGACTGCAGAATATCTTCCTGCCAGCCTGTTGACCCCCATGGCTGCCGATCTCGGTGTGACCGAAGCTCTTGCTGGTCAGGCTGTGACGGTAACGGCTGTGGTGGCCCTGTTTGCTGGTCTGATGGTTCCCCGCCTGACGCGTAATTATGATCGCCGAAATGTTTTGCTTGGTTTTACCGTGCTGATGATTGCCTCCAACCTGCTGGTCGCACTTTCATCCAGTCTGGCTGTTCTGTTAGTCATGCGCATTTTGTTGGGCATCGCGCTGGGAGGCTTCTGGAGTATGGCTGCGGCCGTCGCTATGCGGCTGGTCCCTGCTAAAAGCGTCCCGCGGGCTCTCTCCATTATTTTTAGCGGTATTGCTGTCGGTACCGTAGTTTCGATCCCGCTGGGGAGCTATTTGGGTGGGCTTTATGGTTGGCGTAGTGCTTTTATCGCTGCAACCGCAGTAGGGGTGCTGACACTGATTTTTCAGCTGTTTACCCTTCCTGGAATGGCTCCGCGTAGAATGATGACAACAGCATCTGTCATGGATTTACTCCGTCGCCCAGGCATTGCGATGGGAATGACGGGGTGTGTGATTGCGCATACTGGGCAGTATGCGCTGTTTACCTATATTCGTCCGGCTCTTGAAAATATTGCCCAACTTGATGTGGATCGTTTGTCTTTGATACTGCTTGGATTTGGCATCGCTAATTTTATCGGTACGCTGCTAACCGGGTGGCTGATGGAGAGAAGCCTGCGTCTCACACTGATACTCATGCCAGCGCTTGTCGGTTTTGCGGCATTAAGCATGATTTTGCTGCCACTAGAGGAAAAAGGATTGATGTTGTTCGTCGCGTTATGGGGGATGGCATTTGGTGGCGTACCCGTTGCGTGGTCAAACTGGGTAGCGCGTTCCGTTCCCGATCAGGCTGAAACCGCTGGCGGCATGGTAGTCGCAGCAGTTCAGTCCTCAATTGCGGCGGGTGCTGCGTTGGGAGGATTACTCTTTGGTATCAGCGGCGTAACAGGTGTTTTCATCACCGCTGGTTGCATAATGTTTTTTGCCACGCTCGTTATTGGACTAAAGGTGAGGGTCGTGCTGACCTGACCCCTTCCCCTGTAACAACGTTTCAATGAAGGCCAGTTGAACCAGGTGGCTGGCCTGAAAAACAGCGAGATTTCCTCCTCCCTTTCCGCTCTATTTGTTGTCCGCTAGTCGTTGTCAGCAGGCCTTGAGCGTCAAGTGTTTGTCTGCTGTGTGCCAAAAGCTGACTCTAGTCAAGGACATTATAGAGAGAGGCAAGCCTAAAAAATCCGCGCCGTTTGTCAGCTACCTTGCGAAGGAGTAAACACGCCACGAAAGCGCATTTTACCGGAGACAAGGCGATTATATGCTTCGGGTGCCTGATCAAGAGAGAAGGTCTCGACAATCGGCTTAACTTTACCTTTTGCTGCAAGGTCAAGCACCTCGCTGAGGTAGTGTTGCCCACCATGTGTTGAGCCAATCACTCTTTGCCGCATCATGTGGAATGGCACACCATCAGATGAGATCGAGAATGGCTTTGTGAAGTCGAGCCCGCAGAGGACCACCCGGCCGTCCGTTTTCAGTCCGGTGATCGCTGCCCCGGCCGCACTGAAATCGTTTGTGGTCACAAGCAGGATGTCCGCGCCTCCAATATCTCGAAGTTCATTGCCGTTGGCAACAACTTGGTCAGCCCCTAACTGGGTAGCCAGTTCTCTCTTGTCCGGTGAATGTGTAATAGCAATGGTTTCGAACCCACATGCCTTGGATAACTGCAAAGCTATGTGCCCCAAGCCGCCAATACCCACAACAGCGATTTTATCGCGTGGCTGTGGCACAGCGTCGCGCAGACCGCTCCAAGTGGTATACCCCGCACACATCATCGGGGCGGCATCAACGTAACCCAGTCCTTCGGGCAACAATACTGTCCCTTCGGCGGCGATAGCGATGTACTCTGCATGGCCTCCTTGTAACGCAAATCCCGTGGTGCCAGGGTCGTTACAATTCATCGCAGTCTGACCGGTCAAAGGACGGTTTTCTCTGCAGTATGGGCAACGACCGCACGCGGATTGAACCCAGGTCGTTCCTACCCGGTCTCCTACCCTACGAGTACGCACTCCAGCGCCAACCTCGACAATTTCACCAACAACTTCATGCCCCGGCGTTTGAGGATAGATATCACCACCATATCCTTGGGTTGCCCATACGTCGGTGTAACACATTCCCGAGGCGTGAATTTTCACAAGTACCTGACCCGGTTCCGTCTTAGGAATAGGCACTTCTTGAACTTCCCAAGGGCGATTGGCCCCCGTCATCACTATTGCTTTCATTTTCATTACTTTCACCTTGTTTCATTTGGAGTGTTGGAGTGACTCATGCACCGAGGAAACTGGCGTAATGAAATGTCCTTAAGACAATTACCAGTCAGGAAGGGACTCAATGGTGAGCTGTAGTTTCAGATTTTTACACTGAAGACTCAGCTTATGGAGGGTTGACTATTAAAACAATCCGCTTAATGATTGATGATATGATGAAAGCAATTCACCAATTAAAAGGCAACGATCTGTCGGGGTTCGCCGCATTTCTGGCGGTGGCGACCCATCGAAGCTTCCGCAGCGCCGCAATTCAGCTCAACATGACACCCTCGGCGATCAGTCATTCGATTAAGGTTCTCGAGGAGCGGTTAAGCGTTCGGCTCTTTAATCGAACAACTCGCAGTGTGTCTCTTACTGAGGCAGGAGAACGCCTCGCTACGAAATTGCGTCCGGCGATGGACTCACTAGAAGAAGCTATCAGAGAACTTGATGGTAGTAGTCAGGATCCCAGGGGTATGGTGCGGATTAATGCAAGTGAAGGAGCTATTCGTTTAGTTCTAAAACCCGTTCTTGCGAGCTTTCTTCGCCAATTTCCACTAGTTCATCTCGACATAGTCAGTGATGGTAGGCTCAGCGACATCGTTGCAGACGGCTTCGATGCTGGAATCCGATTGGCAGAGAGTGTACCTAAAGATATGGTTGCAGTACCGGTCATGGGGCAAGTGCGGTTCGCAGCCATTGCGTCCCCGGACTACTTCAAACAGCGAGGACAGCCTGTCGAGCCTCAAGATCTTAATGATCACAATTGTATCCGCTTCAGATTTGAAAGTGGCGCGATATATCGTTGGGAATTTGAACGGCATGGAGTTGTCGAAAGAATTAACGTCACCGGTTCCCTAACATTGAGCGATCAGCCGTTGATGGTAGAAGCTGCAATTGATGGTATAGGAATCGCTTTCGTGCCTGATCATCTTGCGGCAGAGGCGCTGAACGATGGTCGCCTCGAACGATGTCTTGAAGACTGGTGTCCGGAATATCCAGGACTGTGTCTTTACTATTCGGGCCATCGGCATGTCTCATCTGCCCTGCGAGCGCTAATCAATACTCTCACTGGCAAGATATAAACTCATAGTGCCTAATCTGCGCGTGTACCTGTCCTTCAATCACAACAAGTACAACAATATTAGGGCAGCTTTTCGCTCATAAGGGACAACCATACTCAAATCTCCCACATTGCAGGAGATTTGAGTATGAACACTTCATCGTGGAACAAAGGCCGTATCGTAGGCCAAAAAAGACCACTTCAGATATCTCATATCTGGGGGATCCGAATCAGGCTTGAACTGGAAGGTAAGACGCGCGATTTGGCTCTGTTCAATATGGCCCTGGACAGTAAGCTACGAGGCTGCGATCTGGTAAAACTTAAAGTATCTGATGTTGCATATGGTAGTTCTGTTTCAAGCAGGGCAACGGTGTTGCAGCAGAAAACCGGTAGCCCTGTCCAATTTGAGATAACCAAAGGGACAAGAGAAGCTGTTACTGCATTGATAAAACTTGGTAATTTACATAGTAATGACTTCTTGTTTCGATCCCGGGTCGGTACTAACCAGCACATATCAACCCGGCAATACAACCGGATTTTTCATGGGTGGGTAGCAAAGCTTGGTCTCGACGATTCGCTTTACAGCACACATTCCATGAGAAGAACAAAACCTTACCTTATCTACAAGAAAACTAAGAATCTCAGGGTGATCCAACTTCTGTTGGGCCATAGGAAACTGGAAAGCACAGTCCGTTATCTGGGCATTGAAGTCGATGATGCATTAGAGATCTCTGAATCGATTGAAGTCTAAGGTTGTCAGGGCTGCAATAGCAGCCCTGTGCCAGAAGCGGAAGTTCGACTTTTATACAGATCCTAAACACAACGTTTTCTCCGCGCAAAAAAACTTCTTAAAAAATATCGAATCTGACGCCCTGCACAGGCGTCAGAGAGGCAGCGCGCGATCTTTCACGACCGTTTTCATAACCAGCGTTGAGATAAGTCGCTGCACGCCTGACATACCGGAGAGTTTGTCATCATACAACTGCTGAAAAGCCTGCAGGTCCAGGGTGATAACATGAAGCAGATAATCCGGATCGCCAAACAGTCGCTGCGCCTGGATAATTTGCGGTATCTCTTTTACTGCCGCCTCGAAGGCACTGACCGCCTGTCGGTCTCCCTCGCGCAGAGTAACGAAGACTAAGGCTGAAAAGTTCAGTCCGACTCTGGACGGATCGAGATACGCCCGGTAGCCGCTGATCACGCCTTCCTGTTCAAGCGCTCTGACACGACGCTGACAGGATGACAGGCTGATCCCAACCCGTTCTGCCAAGTCAGTAAGCGAAAGTCTACCGTCCTGCTGAAGCTCAGCAAGAATATTGCAATCAATCTTATCCATTACTTAAAACCTCCCGATATTTAACGTTTTTAAGTTTATTATGAAAGCACATCCCGCATAAAAAGCGATATTCTTTCTTAACTTTTAAACAAATATGCAGGTAAAGGTTTCTCTATATGCAGGTTTCAGACGTTTATAAAGGGTCGGTCAGAGATCGGGTCAATAAGGATAACGGCGCATGTCACTGAGTATGTTCGCCGCGTTCTGGGCTGTTTCCGCGCTTTTTGTTATCACGCCCGGTGCTGACTGGGCTTACGCCATTTCAGCCGGCATCAAGGGACGCCGTGTTGTACCAGCAGTTGCCGGTATGCTGAGCGGCCATCTTGTTGCAACACTTATAGTGGCAGCGGGAGTCGGCTCGGTCATTGCGGGAGCGCCGGGCGTACTGTCCGTTCTGACCGTGGCCGGGGCTGGCTATCTGCTCTGGCTCGGCATAGGCATGTTACGCCACCCGTCCGCACCGGCGGCGGGGCAGAGTGACGATGCCGGTTCGCGACTAAAGTGGGCGCTCAAGGGCTTTTGCATCAGCGGGCTTAATCCAAAGGTCTTTCTGCTGTTTCTGGCTCTGCTGCCACAGTTCACCGACGTCCACGCCGCCTGGCCGCTTTCGCTGCAGATGATAGCGCTGGGGCTAGTACATGTGATCAGTTGCGGCGTGGTCTATCTGCTTGTGGGCTATGGCTTCGGCACGGTGCTTCGGACGCGCCCGCGCGCGGCGCAGAATGTCAGCCGGATTTCGGGAGGCCTGATGATTATTATTGCGGCCCTGCTGTTGGCAGAACAGTTTCTCTGACGCACGGACATACAGGATAATTAACAACATATCATGCAGCAGATACCCTATATGTGCTACGGCATGCCGAGGCTCGAAGGCGACTGGCGGCTCGAGAAATACAATTAAGCGTTGTGAAAGTCGGTACTATCGTACCCGCAACAACATTTAATAACGCAACGAGTTAGCAGAGAACACCATGCCATCAATCACTCTGACATACCTGAAAAACCTCAAGCAGCGCAGTGAGAAGATCACCATGCTCACCTGCTACGACGCCACGTTTGCCCACGAGCTGAGCACGGCGGGTGTTGAGATGCTCCTCATCGGCGATACGTTAGGGATGATTTTGCAGGGCAATGACAGCACCCTGCCGGTCAAACTGGAAGATATGGTTTATCACACGACCTGCGTAAAGCGCGGAAACAACGGTGGCTTCATCATCGCTGACCTTTCTTTCATGACCTGCTCCTCGCCAGAGCAAGCCCTGCACAGCTCGGCGCAGCTGATGCAGGCGGGTGCGCAGATGGTCAAGATCGAGGGCGGGGAGTGGTTGTGTGACACGGTGCATCAACTGACGCGCAACGGCATACCTGTGTGTGTCAAGAGCGGACATGACCCCTATTAAACCTCTGGTTACTCCAAATCTGACTCGTAACCGTCCAGGAGAATAGGGCCTCTTCATTCGAAGTTTCCTGGCATTTGTGAAAATAAATGAGTGTGCTTTACCTTACTCGCTACTCCAGCTGCATTTTTCTGTTCCATCCAAAAGTGTCGGCGCAGGGTGATAACCATTGACGAATTTTGGAATTGCACGACAGCGCCTCGGGTTCGAGCAAGCGCGCTCCGAAATTGGCATGCCGCAGGAAGCGCAAATCCAGTTTCAGGCTTTCAGGCCGCAACTTGTTGCGCTTGTAAAACCAGTGCTATCATAAGGGTTGACGCCAAACATAATGGCCACATCAAATTCGCGGCCTTTGGCACTGTGAAGAGTGCTCAGTGTGACACGACTGGTACCTTCCTCCTTTCTGGCAAATACGATCAAAGCCATATCCAGATTTAATGCAGGATCAGTTCGGTTCAGTAACCCAGTAACGACGTCCCACTCCACCAGGGTATTCTGCGCGATGATCCGTCAGCCGGAAATAAGATCTCTGTCGAATCACCGATGCCATTCATGGGCAGTTCCAGCCCTCTGCTTAGGGCTGGTTTTTCGCCTAACGTTCTGTTTTAGCCAGTGGATAAGCCTGTTGCCATCCGCCGCCCAACGCCTTATAGAGTTGCACCAGTGAAAGTGAAACGTTTTCATCGCTTATCACTGACGCCTGTTGAGCGTCCAGCAATGTTCTTTGTACCGTCAGTACGTTAAGGAAGTCGGTCGCGCCCGCCACGTACTGTCGCTGTGCGTTATCCAGGGCCACCTGCGAGTTATCTACAGCCACCTTTAGCCTTTCTCTTTGTTGCTGATAGGTCTCGTAATCCACCATCGCATCATCGACTTCATGCCAGGCTTTCAGCACAGTTTGCTGGAATTGAATGGCGACTTGCTGCTGCTGAGCCTCTTTCAGTGCCAACTGGCCTTTTAGTCGCCCTCCTTCAAAAATGGGTAGGTTCAGGCTGGGACCAAAATTGTAGAGATGTGAACCCCAGCTCCCCAACTGACTAAACTGCATTGCCTGCAGACCGATATTGCCCGACAAGGTAATACTGGGATAAAAATCCGCCTTCGCCACCCCAATCTCGGCGGTAGCCGCATGCAGCCGCGCCTCTGCGGCCCGGATATCTGGCCGCCGGCGGGCCAGTTCCGACGGCAGACCGACCGGCACCTGTGCCGGGGTTATAGGCAGAGACTGTGGCTTTTCCAGCTCGGCGTTCAGTGTGCCTGGCTGCTGGGCAAGCAGAAAACCCAGGGCATTAATCAGGTGCGACTGCTGCTGTTGCAGAATCGGTAATCGCGCCTGAACCGAGGCGACCTGCGCCAGTGCCTCGGCGACCTCCAACTTTGTGGCAACGCCGTCGTTCATGCGGACTGAGGTCAGTTTCAGGCTATGTTCAGCGACGGCAAGATTTTGCTCGGCGGTAGCCCGCTGTGCCTGCACAGCACGCAGCTGTATATAGTCACCCGCAGTCTCAGCCTGCACGCTTAACAGTACGCCACGCAGCAGATCGGTATGAGCGTCAACGTTGGCATCGGCCGACTCAAGCTCTCGTCGTACTCTCCCCCACAGGTCCCATTCCCAGGACACATCCGAATCAGCCTGCCAAACGCTAAAGGCCTTTTCGCCGTCAAATCCTGAGCTATCCTGCAACCCCTTAGCGCTGTTACGCGCTCGCTGGTAAGACGCAGAGCCGTTGACCGCAGGTAAACTGTCGCCGCCAATAATCTGCCGCTCGGCCCGTGCCTGCGCCACGCGAGTGCTTGCAACACGTAGGTCAAAATTTGCAGCCGATGCGCGGCTGATTAACTCTGTCAGGGTTGGGTCGTGGAAAATGTTCCACCACTCAGGGTTGATGCTTTGGTTGACGGTACGGCTCGTTGCCTGACTTTGCCGCCAACTCTTGGGTGCTTTCACGTCGGAAGCGACAAAATTAGGCCCTAACATGCAGCCACTCAGCAAGGTAGCGCCAAGCGCTAAATAAACGCTTCTCATGGCCTATCTCCTGCCACAGGTCGGGTATGAATCGTCGCTTCGACTGCCATTCCAACCAATAAACGATCCACTCGCGGCTGCCTGGCATCAAGCACAATTTTGATCGGTATTCGCTGTACCACCTTGGTAAAATTGCCGGTCGCGTTGTCTGGGGCGAAGGGCGCAAAGGTTAAGCCGGTGGCCGGAGCAAAGCTATCAACAATGCCGTGCAGCGTGGCACCGCCAAAACTGTCGACGTGAATATCCACCGGCTGCCCTCTGCGAACGTGCTCAAGCTGCGTCTCCTGAAAATTGCCAATCACATAGGCCTGTTTTAGCGGCACCAGCGCTAGCAGAGGACTCCCTGCTGTAACATACGCCCCCTGTCGCGCCACACGTTGCCCGACCCAGCCAGCAATGGGCGCGACAATTTTGGTGTAAGACAAATTTAGCTTGGCCGTGTCAAGCATTGCCTTGGCCCGTTGCAGTTCCCCCGCCGCGCGCTCGCGTTCGGCCAGTAGAATAGCGATTTTTTCTTTGGCAGCCATGAGGGATGCCCGGTCTCGAGCCACGTTTGCCTGTGAAGTATCGATACGCGATCGCGCAAGCTGGGCATTTTGCCTACTGCCCGCCCCTTGCGCAGCCAAATCGATATAGCGCTCCAAATCCGCCTTGGCGAACACATAATTTGCCTGACTGGCGTCTAGCGTGGCGGCGGCCTGGCCGATTATAGATTGCTGCTGGGTCAGGCTGGCAGCCGCGTTATCCACAGCGGCCTGCTGCACCAGCAGATTGGCTTGCTCGGCATTCAAGGCCGCACGCAGGTCGTGGTCATCAATTTCCACCAGAGTCTGCCCTTGATGCACAAACTGGTTATCCTCAACGCTGACGTTAACAATCTGGCCGGTGATCCGCGGTGCAATGAGCGTGTAATCGGCACTGACAAAGGCGTCGTTGGTGGTTTGGTCCGCACCAGATGATTGCAGCCAACAGCAGAGCCAGGCAACGGCCAGCAACAGCACTAAGCCTGCAATCCACGAGGTAACTTTTCGATTTAACATATTTTGGGGCCTTAAGAATTTGAGACAGCTCGTGGCGGATAAACGCGCGTAGCCATGAGGGGGGTGAAAATGATCAGGGCAGCGGTCAATAGCGCCATGAGCCGGTAAACGTCGGCAGACGCTAGCACTAACGACTGCAGGTGAATTTGCTCTGCTAGCAAGGCCAGGCTTTCGCGACCGATGGTAAGAATGGAATATGAGCCTGGGTGATAACCAAGTTGATCGACCAGCACATTCGAATGAAAGTGCTCACGTGCCTGGGTAACCCCTTCTAGCACGCCTGTACCGACCACCGCGGCCATGCCTTTCACGGTATTAAACCAAGCCGATGCAAACGGCCCCTCTATTGGCGACAGTCCGTTGGTCGCCAGCATTAACAGGGGTATGACAGCCATTGGCTGGGCCAAAATTTGCAACATTTGCAGCCCGTAGAAGTTGCTGCGGATCCATTCTGAGGTCATGGCGCTGCCGAGATAACAGGTGGCGGCAATCAGCCCCAACCCGCAGGCCAACACCCACCGACAGTCAACCCGTTTAATATTGCACAGGGCGGAAACCAGCGGCAGCGCAGCCAACTGTCCTAATGCAACGTACAGCGCCAGCGGCACCGTTTGCAGCGGTCGATAGCCCTGAACCTCAGCAAGATAGTTCGCCGGGATCCCCGGCACAGCAACCAGGATCACCAGTACACCGCCCAGAACAATCAGTGAAAAGGTCAAATTTCTGCGCGCTAACTGCTGAACTTTGAAAAAGGGCAAAGGATGGAACCACTCATTGACCATAAAAAGCGTCAGACTCACCGTTCCCAACAGCAGCATCCGCAAAATAAAAAGAGAATCTAACCAACCTAAACGCGCCCCCTGTTCCAGAACGATCACCAGAGAGGTTATCGCCGGAAAGCCGAGCAATATCCCTCGCCAGTTAAACTGTGCAAAACGTTCAAGTTTCAAAGGATCCTGTGGAATGCCCCATGCAATGGTGAGCATCGCCAGCAGACAGATCGGCACGATTTGCCAGAATACCAAACGCCATCCCACAAATTCCGTCCAAAATGCCGCTAACGGCGTCCCCAGATTGGGCCCAAATGTCGCGGTAAGTGCATAGGCCCCTAGACCGTAAAGCTTGATGCCGGGAGGCAAAAAACGCAGAGCGGCGCTCATTAGCATCGGCGGTAAACAACCCCCGAAGAGACCCTGCAAAGTGCGTAATAGATACAACGCTTGCAGGTTGGGTGCCAGAGAGCAAAGTACGCCAAACAGCATAAAAGCGCTGGTCGCGCCAAGGGTAAAGCGTCGCAATGAAAGCGTTGCCGCAAACCAGGGGGCAAAAGCCATGGCCGCAACCTGTGCCGCTTCGTACAGCGTAGTGAGCCAGCTGCCTTCGTCGTGGCTGATCGCCATCGCACCGCGAATGTCGCTCATGGCTATATCGGTTACATGCTCGTTTAATCCAGCGACTAAAGAGGCGAGCAAGATGCCAATCAGGCCGGTCATGATGCGCAGATCAAAAGCACCGGCAGGCGGTTTGACTTTGGGTTGCGCAAGGGTGTGCATGATTTGTCCTCACATGATAGTTGGGAGGACAAGTCTAGAAAGTTGAGAGAAATTGCGGAATTGACAAGAATGCAGTAGAGGAGTGTGTCAGACGCACTTATCGACACAGGCCATGAATAATTCGGCGGAACCAGCAGTGGGCGGCATCGTGGTGAAAACGCGGATGCCAGGCCTGAATAATGGAGATGGTCTCAAGCGTGACGGGTAACGTAAAAGCGCGCGTTTTAATCCCCATTGATTGTACTGCCGATACCACGTGTTCCGGCAGCGGTAAGATCAGATCTGAGTTGCCCAATGAAAACACGCCAGAGTGAAAGGTCGGGACTACCAGCGAGATGGTCCTGGCCAGTCCCATCTGGGCCAGATAAGTGTCGATTGGCCCCCTGGCCCGCCCGCGACGCGAGACGCTGATATGTTCGTATGAGGCAAAACGTTCGGCGGTAATTTCCTGGCCGAAGATGGGATGGTCTTCGCGTGCCAGCCCCATAAAATGCGTAGAGAAAAGGGATTGGACGTGAATATCATCGCCGAGCGGCCGCTGGGCATTGATATAGAGATCAACTTTACCATCGCGCAGACTATCTTCATCACCCGTGCTTTCCGGCATAAAACGCAGCCTGACGTTTGGCGCTTCCTGACGCAGGCGATTGAGCAACACGCCACCATAGGCGCTGATAAATACGTCGTTGGCTTGCAGGGAAAACGTTCTTTCAAGCGACGGCAGGTCAACCTCCGATCCCGGCTGTAACAGGCGAATGGCGTTTTCCATCGCCTGATGTACATCCTCTCGCAGCGCCAGTGCACGTGGCGTAGGCACCATGTTACGGCCGGCTTTGACCAGTATCGGATCACCCAACTGCTCGCGGATGCGCGTTAGGGTGCGGCTCATCGCGGGTGGGCTGAGGTTCATTCGTCTTGCAGCGCCGATGACCGAGCCTTCATCCAGCAAAGCGTCGAGCGCTATGATCAAGTTTAGATCAGGAAGTTTCATTGTTTTAAATCATATCGACCAGGTTGTTGGATAGATAACACTTATAGTGCTGCAAGAATTGCGGCTTCCATTTTCTGCGGGGTGGAAATTGGTGCAAAACGCTTGAGCGGTTTGCCGTCGCGCCCGATCAGAAACTTAGTGAAGTTCCACTTGATCCGCCTGCCCAGCACGCCAGGCAATTCATCCTTCAGGTAATGAAACAGCGGGTGCGTAGCGGCGCCGTTAACGTCGACTTTCTCGAACATCGGGAAACTCACACCATAGTTGATGTGACAGGTTTGCGCGATTTCGTCGGCACCGCCGGGCTCCTGCTTACCGAACTGATTGCAGGGGAAACCCAGTATCATCAGGCCCTGGGCGGCGTACTTCTTGTAGAGCGCCTCAAGGCCTGCGTACTGTGGTGTAAATCCACAATGGCTGGCGGTATTCACTACCAGAACCAGCTTGCCAGCGTAATCGGTCATAGAGATGAGCTGGCCACGCAGGCTAACGGCATTAAGTTGATGAAAGGGACTCATGTTTGGATCCTCGGACCGAACGAAGCATAGCTTGCATATCGGGGGTGGAAAGACGTTTCTTATTACCTCTACTATCGATATGAACTCTGCTTTTTTCGATACGCTATTAGTTACAGTTCTGCTTAATCTTACTGTTGGCATGAGAACGAAGTTTGCCCTTTAGAGCATCAGACGCCGTTTTATAATTGCCTTTCGTTCGATCCCGTTCTTTCTTTTCAGCTTCAAGTTCATGTCGGAGGCCCACCTTCGTTTCAACACTGCCTAGCTTAGTTTGGATTGCGATAATGGCATCTTCGATCTCTTTATTCTTTTTCACCAACGATAGCAAACGTCTTGATCTCTCCTTCGGTTTGATTGACCAGAAAGCTTAGGTTATCGCTCAAAAAGTCCCGATTGTAGACCCAAACATCGTAGCTATGACCGGCAAGGCCTGCCTGTGTAACATCACCCTTATCACTGCAAATAGTGACTTTTGGGTCCATATAGCTGTGTGGAATACGCCCTGTTTCCAAAGCACGGAAAATCCGCGAGAGTGTAGTTTTACCAGAGTAATTTCGTCCGTAGAGGATGTTGAGACTCTTGAAATTCTGGACGGTGTTGCCTGCATCCTTAAGGCTCTTTCTCCAACTACGGCCTGTAAAACTGCCAAAACTGTCAATCTCAACCTGACTGAACATGAACACTCCTCTAGCGCTGGCTATTGGTTGCCGATTTGCAAGTGAAACAGATTGTTCATCTAGTTTACTCTGAGGTTAAGGAATATTTGAACAGGTTATTGATCTGCTCCCCACTGGTTAATGCAGATAAAATGTTAGCAACGTCTGCTCTTCGCTCAAAGCTGCCTTTGGTTCTAATACAGGCAGCTAAGTGCCAAGTGCGGACATTAGCCGTTTGAGGGAGTATCGTTGAACAGTCGGCTATTCAGGGTTTAGTTAATAGGCCGGAATCAACTAGCTTTCTCTATTTCAACCCCTGTGCTCAGGTAATGCGCAATGCGGCGCACAATAATGGTAATTGAAGCCGCCAAGAAATGGGTTTGCTGTAAAAATCAGTCTCCGGTTTCTCAGGCCGAGACTGACCTATGCTGATATCGTCTTCCTGCTCCATGCGGCCATTTTGTGTTGCTTTTTCTCAATATTCAGGCACATCGAATTTCCCTCTGCAATTTCTAACACCTTTTCTGAGAGAGGTTTCTCCGGCATCAACAATGCCAGGATTAATGCTATTACCATAAGCGGCAATGCCCAAAAATACACCGCGTGGAAAGAAGAAATCATTTGTTCAGGCTTTACTCCCGACAGACTCTGCATGGCTGAAGTCTGGATGGCACCAAAAACCGCCGTGCCAACGGCTCCGCCTAACGTCTTGAAGAAGTTGAGCGCCCCGGTAGCTACCCCGAGTTCACGGTGTGATACTGCGTTTTGCCCGGCCAGAGTAGTGACCTGAATGAAAAAACCCAGGCCGATACCGACCAATCCCAACGACAGCATTATCATAGTCAACGAAGTATGAAGTTTGATAAGGCTCATGGCATAAAGCCCCAAAGCGGAGAATATTGCGCCGAGAACCGGGAATATTTTATAGCAACCCGTTTTAGTAATCACGCCGCCACTGACTATGGTTCCAAAAATTAGGCCAAGTAACAAAGGGACAATGCTGCCGCCAGCTCCCAAACTCCCCAACCCAAACACTTGTTGGAGCATAAGAGGAACAAAGATCATGCATATAAAAAGCACTGCAGTGGAGAGGAAAAATAAAATGGATGCGATAGAAAAAATACGGTTTTTAAACAAATGCAACGGAGTTATAGGTTCAACAGCACGTGACTCGACGAACAAATAGGCGAAAAAACAAAAGCCAGCAATAAGACCTAAAATCCAGGAGGACCATATACCTTTACCATCCTTTGTAGCCAAAAGCAGAATAGCTGTCGTGAAGATCGTTACAAGCAAACCACCACTGATATCGAGCTTACGCGGCACGCGGAGGTGAGGGAGGTGCAAACGAGCGGCCAATAACATAAATGCCAGCACACCAACTGGAATATTTATCATGAAAATCCACATCCAATCCCAATGTGCGACGATAAAGCCGCCCATTACCGGCCCTGCGATGACTGCCAATGCAGGCACCATCCCCAAAATAGCCTGGTAACGTGCTCGTTCGCGAGCAGCAATCAACTCACCAACGACCGTCATGACCAGTGAGTTTAATCCGCCGCCGCCAATTCCCTGTAGGGCACGGAAAACGATCAACCACAACATGGTCGGCGCGAAGGCACAAAGCAAGGACCCCACAACAAAAATAACAATACTGACCTGAAGCATTAATTTTCGCCCAGTAATATCGCTTAGTTTACCGAAAAGTAGTGTCGTTACCGCACTGGTCAACAGATAGGCGGTGGCAACCCAGGGTGCCAGCGATTGGTTTCCCAAAACAAGGCTAATTGGCCCCAAGGCCGTAGCAACAATCGTTTGATCTAGCGTGCTGATAAACAACACGAGCAGTAAAGGCAGCATGACCTTGCCAATCTGCGTTGTACCCGAAGGGGAAATAGAGGAACCCTGCATAATTATTTATGCTCCTTTAAGAGCCTTAAGGGACTAAACTTGACCAAGACCGCCGTCAACGGCAATCTCGCTTCCGGTCAGATAGGATGCATCAGTGGAAGCAAGGAACAATACGGCGCGAGCTACCTCATCCGCCTCTCCCCAGCGTCCCAGAGGAACCTGGTCGCTGACCCAGGCCGATATTTCTGGGTTATCAGTAGCCTGAACTGTCAAAGGGGTCTTGATCGCTCCAGGGCTTACCACATTGACGCGGACTTTCTTTTGGATAACATGCGAGTCGACGGCGAATGTCCGAGCGAAGCTACGCACGGCAGCTTTACTTGCGGCATAAAGCGCATCACCTGGTTTACCACGTTGTTGGATCACTGAACTGGTGAAAACAGCTGAGGCGCCAACTGACATCCAAGGCAGCGCATATGTGAAAGCATAAAAAACACCCTTGACGTTGGTGTTCATAAGATCATCAAAGAAGGTCTCATTAGTTTGCAAAATATCAGGACATTCAGATATCCCTGCATTAGCGAACAGCACATCGATATGTCCGAAAGTGGTGCCAACATGCTCCATCAAGGCACAGATTTCTTCAGGTTCAGCTACATCAACAGGGAAGGTCTTAGCATTTTCTCCTAGCTTTTCTTTTGCCTTTCTAAGCCCCTCGCTGCTTCGAGCCGCAATTACCACCGTTGCACCTTCCTTAATAAACAAGGAACTTGCCGCCAGACCAATACCGCTACTTCCTCCTGTAACAACAACAACCTTACCCATCATTTTTTTCTCGTTCATTGCTATACCCACTCTTGTCATCAGTTGATGACAAGCATATTCAACCCAAAGATAGTTAATGTCAACGCGTGATGACATAATGTAGAAAATATCAAAGTCAGGAGGCCAAGATGAATGAGATTAGCAATAAAAAGAGAGGGGTAAGCGTACGGGACGCAGCTCAGACACAGAAACGCATCCTTGCTGCTGCACAAACCCGCTTCTCCTTATGCGGCTATGACAGTGTGGGTACCCGTGACATTGCAGCAGATGCCGGGGTCGACGCTGCATTAATCAATCGGTACTTTGGCAGTAAAGAAAAACTTTTTGCCGCTGCTATCAAAGGCGGATTTGATGTGGCAGCGCATTTGCCGCCAGAGCTTGACAACTTAGGCGCCTATCTTGTCGACCAGATACTGAAAGACGACATAGAGGATGATGAAGAGCAACATCCATTTGATGCTCTGGGAATGCTACTTCACCAAACAGTAAATCCTAAGATTGCCATGCTAATCGCTGATTCTTTTCACGCAGAGTTTATCAGTCCCTTATCCAAACTTTTGTCAGGAAAGGATACTGAAGCTCGCGCAGCGTTGATCGCTTCCTATGTCATTGGACTGGCGACGATGCGTCATAGGCTGGCATCAAAGGCGCTTTCTTGTAAGGAAGCAAAACAAATTGCAGCATTGGCTATTAATGCATGTGTAGAGGCACGCTAACCCCGCCGTTTCCCAAAGGATGGGTTAACTTTACCAGATGAAGCAAGAGCGGACCGGGTCGCAAGGGATTTGATGGGCTGCAATATTTCCGTTTCAACTGCAGAACCCTTTAGCACGTCACTGGTCGTTCCACAGGATCTCAGGATTGCTCTTGGGTCTGTCACAATTGAGAGCTTACAAAAAGCGTTGCTTAAAGTCCGAGAAGCTGTGGAGGACGAACAGTATCTTTAACCAGTTATTCATTTAATGGCATGTCCGTTGTTCGCTCAAAGTAGCCCCGAGTATTGCTTCGGCTGCCATGTTCAAAAAGCGAAAATTCTAATATAAAATGAATATCAGTAAACCAAGCTAGGCGACTTCTTCGTGATGATCCATCAGTATTGGAGCTTGGTCCGCGCAGGTTTGAACCCCCTATGACATACGCCATAGGGGGTGACCTATCGAGGTAAAGCGCATTGCGTAATATCGAAAATTCTTTGCCAACTGACTAGAATTGATACGCGAGACCTGCAGCAAGTATGTTGTCGGTAGCAACATTGAGAGGATTATTGTCTTTTAGCAGATTAAGACGATATTCTGCAAAAAGGGACATGTTTTTATTAAAATAATAATACGTGCCGAGGGCGGCATATTTTAGAATATCGGCATCACCAATATTCTCAATGTCTTTTCCTCTGGAGGAGATATAGGCCAGAGAGGGGCGCCATCCATTAATAAATTGATATTGCGCAACCGCTTCAAAAACGTTGGCTTTATTGGCAAATCCGCCACTGATCGGTGTTGCATTTAGCGTTTCACCATATACAGCCGCCAGATAAATCTGGTTAGCATCATATTTCACGGTGGTTGCCCAGTTTTGAGCATTATTGCCCTTTCCGCGGACGAATGAATTTTGCGCTTCGGTCCGGTCTAGACTGGCATAGGCACCGCCAAAACTTATCCCGGAATCGAAGGTATAAGAGGCCGATAAGGCAAATCCGTCGCCGTTCGAACGCGTAACGCCATTGTCGCTGCCGCTGCGGTCATTTTTGCCCTCATACTGAGCGGCAATATTCAACCCCTTGACCAGATTGAAAAATCCATTATTACGCCAGGTCAGTAAACCGGAAGAACGGCCAGCCAGAAAGACATCGTTATAGTCAGAGTCGCTACCAAAGTAGGGTAACATGTCCGTATTGGCCATCACGTCGTAAATCAGGCCAAAATTACGTCCATAGTCAACGGAACCCCACGTATCATATTTTAGGCCTGCAAAGCCAAGGCGGGTGGCATTGCCATTCTGTGCATCGCTCCCCTCTGAGTCACGTAAACTGAATTGATAAGACCAGGTTCCGTAACCCGTCAGTTTATTGGTGATTTTCGTTTCACCGATAAAACCCCCCTGAATATTTGATGAGGCATCGCCGCTATTCTCACTATTATCAGATATAACATGGGAAACTTTTATTCTGTCATTTAAATCGAGTTTATTACCGTCATTATTATAAATCTCGACAGCTTGTGCGGAGCACATGCCGAGCAGTAGTGATATTGCTATCGCCACGACTGAACGCTTCATCATTTTTTTACCCTGTCAGTAAATATTATTATCCCCTTTGCGGGGTTATACTTTTCCACAATTAACGCAACGATTTTGACTTTACAAATAAATTCCTCAGCGTTTTACTTATTTAGCCATTAATCGGTTTCCTTATTTCTTTGTGTCATTTCGCGGGCTTCCCATTGTGCTTTGGTCATTGTTTTAACATCAAACTGATCCCGCGTTCGACAGTAGGTATTACCTCCCATACGTCCAACGGCATCCATTAATTGCTGATCGATGTGCAGATTTTCGGGATTGACAGCATCGCTGCGAACATAGACGCCGATAACTTCACCGAGAATAATTTCGCGGGCGGCCCCTACCTGAAGAATGGTGTGACGGCGGCATTCCAGGGCAGCGGGCGCGGCAAGAATACGTGGGCTGCGCACCTTTTCGCCGGGCACGGTTTCCAGGCCGGCTTCCTTCAGCTCATCGACTTCTGGACCAAACTTGATGGCGCAGATTTCCATCTGATTGACGAGGGCGTCATCCACGATATGAACGGTAAATTCGCCGGTCTCACGGATGTTACGTGCCGTGTCCTTGAAGCGCATATCAGAGTAATTTTCTACCCCAATCGCGACTATTGCCGGATCGTGGGTCAGAACATTAAAAAAACTAAAAGGACCGGCATTGGGTAAACCTTCTTTGCTGAGCGTGGTGACCAACGCGATTGGGCGAGGGATCACCGTGCCAATCAGAATTTTATAGCGCTCGCGCTCGGTTAAGGACGCAAAATCAAAATAGGTATGTGCGGTTGGCTTAGTCATATCAGGCTCCGGTGCGAATACGGTGTGTTTCAAGCGGCGTGTGGCGGCTGAGGTTCTCGAATCCGTCGGCGGTTACCACATAGCAGTCGCCGATGTTGCATCCGGCCGCAAGCGGCTCCAGCCATTGGGTGTGCAGCACAAAAACCATGCCTTCTTCCAGACGATCGTAGTTATGGGAAGAAATGTTAAAGCTGTTTTGCCCGCCCGCCATACCGACAGAATGGCCAAGATTCGGGTTGTGCGGGCCATGAGTTGCCGGATAAACGTGCATCAGTTTTCTGCCCTGGGCTTCCCAGTCAATGTCTTTGACATACTGGCGCGGAATAAGCCGTGCCGAACCGTCGTCCTCTGGTGCCCAGTTATAAGGCATGGTGCGGGCCTCGGGCGAGTTCAGCATGCCGCGTGCGATCATCGGCTCAAAGGCGGCGTTATTAATGTCGCGCATCAACGCACCCGGCTTAATCAATTTTTCGGCCCGCTTCACGCCCTCGGTACAGGCGGCCAGCACCTTTTCCTGATGCGAGGTGATTTCCCCGATGGCAATCATGCGGGCAGTCTGTGCGGTATAGCCGCGCCAGGTGACGTTGGAGATATACAGGTTAATCAGGTCACCCGGCCTGACAACGTGGCCATAGGGCTTGCCGCAGTGGGTACCAAATTCGTTAATCCCGATCTGGTAGCCGTCACCGGTTTCGCCACCGAAGGCCATTTGTGCGGCGGTAAAGGCGGCAAAGATTTCGTGGTCGGTCACGCCCGGTTTGGCAACGTGATAGGCCGCCTGAGTGCCAATGCTAATCAGCTGTGCGGCGGCGCGATGCATCGCGATTTCTCGCGCTGAGCGGACTTTTTGCAGCCGATCGAGAATGCCGTTGTCAGCAACGAATTTGCACTTCGGTGCCAGTGCATTCAGCGCAGCCCAGAAGGTCAGAGAAGTTCTATCGCCAATTTGAGCAATCTGCGCATTGGCTAATCCTGAACGCGCCAAAATTTCAGCACACTTCTCAGCCGTTTTAATCACCGAATCGCCCGGGCGGTCGGCATATTCACGGCCAATAGGACCAATCTGCCAGATTTCGTCAACTAACAGCGGCTCGCCACCCGGCGGCAGCAGAACGGACTGGGTAAAAAATGAAAGCAGAGTCAGAGGCTTATCTGAGTCGGTCGGCACGATCAGCACGCCTTCACGCATCCAGTCGCAAATATAGCGCAGGTAGGCATTAGAGACGTGGAACCAGCCGACGCTGCCCGCATGCACAATCATCGCGTCGTGTCCTGCTTCGACGGCCTGGCGTCTGATGCGGCGCAGGCGCTCCTCGAACTCCTCCAGCGGCAGCGGCAAAGGGGCCGAGAATTCGAAATCTGGCTGAAAATCGGACAGCAGCGAGCCGATGCGATAGCCTGCGGCGGGGGTCGCGTGAGTATTCATGGATTGTTCCTTTTAAATCGGATAATAAGAGGTTTTAAGTTAACTTTTATGGCTGTTGTCGCGCGGGCGACAGCACGCGTCGCGCAACCAGCAGTCCAAGCAGCGTCACGGCGATTAATATTCCGGCAATCGCCGCCACGCGAGGGTCGAGCGACTCTTCAATCAGCGCAAACATGCGCAGCGGCAGCACCGTGGTGCGGGCATCAGCAAGGAACAGCGAGACCGTGACGTTGTCCAGCGACTGAATAAATACCAGGAAGGCCCCGGCGAGGATCCCCGGCGTCAGCAGCGGCAGCGTTACGCGACGCAGCGTCATAAACCAGCTGGCGCCCATGGTGGTAGAGGCCTCCGCCAAAGAAGGATTCATGCCCTGAGCCACCACCGAAACGGCGCGATACATCAGCGGACCAAACACCACAACATGGCCGATCACCGTTAACCCAAGCGAAGGCTGAAAGCCGATAAAGTTGGCGACGATCAGCGCGGCCAGACCATAGACCAGGCTCGGCAGCACCAGCGGTGCCAGAAGCAACGGCTCAATGGCGTTGACGCTGCGGCGCTTCATGCGGGTCATGCCGATGGTGGCGGGCACCGCAAACAGCAGCGAGCCGAATACCGCCCATCCGGCAATTTTCAGCGAGTTCCAAGCCGCGATATGCTCGGTGCCTGACCTGACAGGGTCGAGCAGCGCTTCATACCAGCGCAGAGAAAATCCCTGCGGCGGATACTTCAAGGTTTGCCCCGAGGTGAACGACATCATCAATGCAATAACGATCGGCGCAACCAGATAGATGACGCACAGCGTGCCAAAGCCGTAAACAAAGATCTTGTAAAGCACGGCCGGAATAGGGTTATCACGATGATTAGGCATGGCCGACCAGTCTCCTGTGGCGTGAGATCATGGTCAGTGCGACCAGTAAACAGCCGGTAGTCAGCAACAACACCACGGCAATAGCGGAGGCTAGCGGCCAGTCAAACAGCGTGCCGACTTCGCGATAAATCAGCTGCGGCACGTAGACGTTACGCGCTCCGCCAATCACCGCCTGGGTGACAAACGAACTGCTGGTGCTGGCAAACACCAGGATCCAGCCGGCCAGCAGGCCCGGCAGCATCAGCGGCAGCAGCACGGTAGTCAGGATTCGCCACGATCCCGCCCCGGAGACCTGAGCGGCCTCCGTGAGTTGAAAAGGCGTGCGCGAAAGCACGGCAATCAGCGGCAGGATGATTAGCGGCAGATCAATCTGGCACATGGCCATCACCAGTCCGAGTTCGGTAAACATCAGGCTGGTAGGCGTCCCAGTAATACCCAGTGAGAATAACGCCTCGCTAATGGGACCCTGACGACCGAGGATCACTATCCAGGCAAAGGTGCGAACCACGTTGCTGGTCAGCATCGGAATGAGGGTCAGGAAAACTAAAACCTGACGCACATTTTTACCACTGTGCCAGTACAGCAGAGCAATCGGTACGCCGAGCACGGTGGTACCGATCACCGTTTCTATGCCAAGACGGGCGGTATTGATCAGGACGCGAAAGTTAAAATCGTCGCCAAAAAATTGCCCATAGTGGCCGAGGGTTGCGCCACTCGGACCGGCAAAGCTGTAGCCAACCAGCACTGCCAGAGGGGTGACAAAAAACACGATGGAAAGTACCAGCATCGGAATGACATAAGGAAAACCGCTCTGCTTCATCTTTATTTCCTCAACCGGCAACCAGCGTGTCGAACTGGCGGATCCAGCTATCGCGATTTTTGTTAATCGACGCCCAGTCGGGGTAAACCAGCGTCTTAATCTGCTCACGGGTGACATAGGCGGCAATCGCAGGGGAGAGTGCCACCGTTTGATTGGTCGGGAACATGTCGGTCGGCGGCAGCATTAGCTGCTGCTGCACGCTTTGCGAAATGGCTGCATCCATATAGGCATAAGCGGCATCGAGGTTAGTCGATCCCTTGGTTAAATGGATATTGACAGGCGCGGCCGGTGAGCCGGTTTGTGGATGAACAAATTCGGCATTCATCCCCAGGCTTTTCAGGCGGGCAACGTTGTTGGTGCTGCACATGAAGACGGCAATTTCGCCCTGCTGGAACAGCGTCATCTGGTGATTGGTGCTGTCAACGATACCCTTGAGTTGGTCGGGGTGTTTTTTAAACAAATCAAACACCGCCTGCATATCGTCCGGGCCGGTACCAAAGATTTTGGCCATTTCCGTATAGGCCATGACCGCCGTGTTTGACTCAAAGCCCGTCCAGGAAACCAACCCTTTATAGGCCGGATTTTCAAACAAATCGCGGTAGCCTTTAGGCCGCGGAACTAGATCCGGGTTGTAGGCGATACCGTTTACTTCAACCGTGACCGTTGGGCCATATTCACCCTGAAAAGAGCGATCCAGTAATGACCAATTCTTGAGCCGGCTGGGATCAATTTTCTGGATCAGGTTGTTTTGTATCGCTACGGTGGTTTGCCCCGGCGACATTAGCAGCGTGTCATAGGGTGGGTGGCCCGGGCTGGCCATCGTTTTGGCTAACTGATCCTGCGCCATCACCGGGGCGATGGTCAGGCCAAAGCCTTCTTTCTGCAGCATCGGGGTCAGGATGTTGCGATACGCATCTTCCCAGTTGCCTGGAAATGCTGCGGCAATCGCACTGCTTTGAGCCGCAGCAGCGGCGCGCAGGGAAAACGGCAGCATGGTTGACGCCGCAACGCCTGCAACCAAATAACCGAACCTACGACGACTGATTTCAAAGTCCTTCATTATGCCTACCTCTGAGAGTCTGTTATTAGCGGGTAAATTCCGGTTCAGCCGGAAAAACGTGGCACCGAGTGGTGTCAATTTCTGCGAAAAGTTGAGTTCCCGGCGCGGGTATAAAGGTGGAAGGCCCGCGAAGTTCCGATGCGCGCAGGCTGGTACCATCTTCAAGCGCCAGATCGTGCACAAGAGAAGGGCCAAGCGGGACGGACACGGTCATACGAACGGGCTGCGTGTTTTCACCATGCTGGGGAATAAGGCGAACCTCCTCCGGTCGGAAGGTCACAGTGACCCTGGAACCCTGTGTGAAATTCAAACGTCGAGGCAAGCGAAGGGTTTTATTATCGGTCAGGGTAATCAGCGTGCTGTCATCTTCTAGCTGGCCTACCGTGCCGTGCAGCATGTTGGTTTGACCAATAAATGTGTTAACGAACAAGGTCTTCGGCTTGTCGTAGACGGCCATCGGGGTATCAATCTGCTCAACCTGACCTTTATTCATCAGCACCAGACGATTAGCCAGGCTTTGGGCTTCCTCCTGATCGTGGGTAACGATAAGCGTGGTGATGCCCAGCGTTTTTTGCAGATGCAGCAGTTCAACCTGTAGATCAAAGCGCAGCGCACGATCCAATGCACCAAAGGGTTCATCAAGAAGCAACAGTGAAGGGCGACCGGCGATGGCGCGAGCTACGGCGACGCGCTGCTGCTGTCCGCCCGACAGCTCGCGGGGCAGTCGATTGCCAAAGTCATTCAGTCTGACCAGCGCCAGCATCTCTTCTACGCGTTGTTTGCGTTCGGCGCGTGAAATCTGCTGGCAGGCCAGAGGATAGGCAATATTTTCAGCAACGGTCAGATGCGGGAATAACGCGTAATTTTGAAATACCATCCCAATACCACGCGCTCTGGCAGAGACGACCGCAAGGTTCTGCCCTCCCAGATCTATCTGCCCGGCCTTTGGCTGGATCAGGCCAGCAATGGCGCGCAGTACGGTTGATTTGCCGCAGCCGCTTGGGCCCAGCAAGGCAACGATTTCGCCTGCCTCAATATGGAATGACACATCATTTATGGCATTTTTTCCGCCATAACTGTGTGTAAGCCCCTGAACAGTTAATCGTTTTTTTTGCGAGTTGTTCTGCATATCTGGCATATAGCTTCCTGATTCAAGTCGTATCCAAGGACCGTTGTTAACCCATAAACTTAAGAAATGAGTGAGACCAAGTAGTAAGTGATTGAGTCATGATGAGTCATAGGAAGCAGATAGCAAACCACATGCCAATATGATTTTCCGTAGAGAGTGAGTTTTTATCTAACTGATTTAAAACATTTTTAATTTAAAAATACATCCGAACATTTGTTTTTAAAAGAATAATAATAAATATGCGAATCTTTATGTTTTGGTTTTATTGTTATTTTGGTGCGCATTCGTCATCATTTTGGTGCAGCAAATACCAAAACTTTCATCGATTAAGGGGAGTAGGTAAAGGAAAAGGTAGCAAGAAGACGAGAGTCACTCTGATAAAGTTATTATTTTCAATAAGTTAAGTATTTCTTGTCTGTTCCTGAATTTATTCAGGTTTTCATTTAACCAGGCAAATGAAGCAGAAGCAGTTGATAAACTATCTTTCGTAAATACTTTCGAAAGTTATTAATAATATAATTAGTTTAATTTATTCATTAAAATCAAATTTTTATATTTTTCTTTCTTGCTTGAGAGTAAAGAGTGGCATGCCGATTGCACGGTTTTTTCGACATTTATAAAACTTGGAGTCAGTAATGAGATTAGGCATTGATGGGTTGAAATTACCCGAAGTCAAAAAGCGCGGCCCACTCGCTAGCCTTGACCACGTAAAGATGCTCGGTCTAGGAGGAGTTTTCTTTAGTACCGTTCTGGATATGAGCCCGACACTCGACCTCGGCCGGCTTCGAGAAATACGCAGTAAAGCCGACGAGCTGGGACTTTATCTGGAGAGCGGACTAGGCAAAATTAACCCTTATTGCAGCGCAGAGTCTCCGGAGCTGCGTGCAATTGGCGAGGGCGATATCATTGCAGGCCTCACCAAAATGATGGAGGCCAGCGCGGCAATTGGCTGTCATGAACTTTGGGTATCGCCGGGAAATTTTAAGCCTGCCTATCGGGGACGATTGGCGGTGGATAGATTCCGCACCGATGTCACGTGGGAAGAGCAGCTGCTCGCTACCGAAAAAGTGCTTAAGAAACTTGCACCCGCAGCACGTGCACTCGGGATCCACATGAATATCGAAACGCATGATGAAATCACCTCGTTCGAAATTCTACGCCTGATAGAAGCCGTGGGTGAAGATTGTACAGGCGTCGTGCTCGACACGGCAAACATGCTGCAACGCGCCGAACATCCTGTGTGGGCGACCAAACGTCTTGCCCCTTACGTCCGCCAAACGCATATCAAGGATGCATATATCGGAAGAGCGGCCGGCGGTTTTGACTTTCAGCCACGACCTTGTGGGGAGGGTATCGTTGATTTCACAGCCATTTTGCATATTTTGGCAGCAGTAAAGCCGCAACTTAATCTCTCTCTGGAGATTGCACAATCCACTGCGGATAATCCTCGACGTGCGTATCCAAGGCAGTGCATTCAGCTCAACGATCCGTTATGGCGTGCCGGCCATCCTGATTTATCGACAGATGAGGAGCAGGCTTACCTGTCAATGGTCGATGCGTTCGAAACGAGAGTCATCGCCGGCGAGATAGCCGATTGGGAAGTCTACGAAAGGGATAATTACGGATATCCAGATTACCAGCATCAACCTTATGGTTTTCAGGAAGCCATAAATTTCATCAATAAATCGTCCCGCCATATTCGGCACATTTGTAATAAACAAGGCATTGGCCTTTCGTAATGGAACGGATCTTATGGATGGGATGCAAAATCTAAAGCTGTAGCATAATGGCGCGAGTACTCACGTCAGTCTGCGTGAAAATTTACCGCCGCTATCAACATTTGCGTATAAATATTATTATCGAGATAATAAAAAAACCCGTTGTTATCTGCATGTGTGCTTAAGAGGTTTGTGGTGGAAAAGATAATCAAAAAATCGCGCGGCACGAGCAATAAAGCGACGTCAGCCGCCAATAAGGCGATAAACAGCGCTGACAGTCACGATGATGTTTCAGAACGTATTCGTATGACATTAGCTGCCGCGATTGGAGAAGGCGCGCTGACTCCTGGCACCAAAATACTGGAAGAAGCGATTGCCGAACATTTTGGTGTCAGCAGAACGGTAGTGCGCGGCGCCTTGGGGGTTTTGGAAAGCGATCATCTTCTGGAGCGAAAGCGCAATCGAGGTACTTTTGTTGCAGAGCCGAGCATTGAGCAGGCCAGAAATCTTTTTGAAGCACGTCGAAGGATTGAATCACTGTTATTGGAGTTCGTCATTGCGCGCGCAACGCCGGAGCAGCTAAATGCGCTGGAAATTCTGGCTGACGAAGAAGAGCAAACCCATCATCATGGCGATGAAAAATCCAAGACGGTGCTTTCTGGCAAGTTTCATATTGTATTGGCCGAGCTGGCAGGTAATCCGGTGTTGACTGAAATGCTGGCCAAGATTGTGGCGCGACTCTCTCTCGTGATGTCACTTTACGAGGAAAAAAGAAAGGATGACTGTGGTGCTGACCACCATCGCATGATTGTCACCGCCCTCAAAGCTAAGGATTTAATAAAAGCCCGTGAGTTAATGGATCACCATCTGGCCGATATTGAAGGGCGAGTGAGACTGACTGAGGGGCATGGAGACAGAAATTCGTTCCTGTCGGTCCTGGAAAACTTCTCATAAACATTATTCTTGCCGGCAAGAATCCTCTGTAATTAGAAGAATTATTATAAATATTGGTTACTTGCCGGTACTGCAACAGACAAGCTAATCCGCTTACGGTTAAAACGAAACTCGTAAGTTCCAGGGAAATGCAGTAATTCACTCTGAATTACTTATTTATTCCGACTGACTAAAACCATGGGATCGAAGTGCTCAATGTCCGCTCTTCGCTCATATGGGACATCCATAATCAAATCTCCTAACCCAATGGAGATTGAACATGACAATGTCCCCCTGGAACAAAAGCCGTATCATTGGCCAGAAACGACCTCTTCAGATATCTCATATCTGGGGAATTCGCATCCGACTCGAGCGGGAAGGAAAAGTATGCGACTTGGTTCTGTTTAACATGGCTCTGGACAGTAAACTTCGCGGCTGTGATTTGGTGAAGCTGAAGGTTTCTGATGTAGCCTATGGGCACTCAGTTTCGGGCAGAGCGACAGTGCTGCAGCAAAAAACGGGGAGTCCTGTTCAGTTTGAACTGACAAAAGGAACCAGAGAGTCAGTAGCGGCCTGGATCAAAATGGCTCACCTGCGAAGTGGCGACTATCTTTTCCAGTCCCGCGTCGGCTCAGAACGCCACATCTCAACCCGGCAATATAACCGTATTTTTCATGAATGGATTGAGAAGCTAGGTCTCGACGATTCGCTTTACAGCACGCATTCTATGCGCAGAACTAAACCTTATCTAATCTACAAAAAAACAAAAAAATCTGTGGGTAATCCAGCTACTGTTGGGTCATAAAAAACTCGAAAGCACAGTTCGTTACCTTGGCATTGAAGTCGATGATGCCCTTGAGATATCTGAATCGATTGAAGTTTAACTCACGAGGGCTGCAACAGCAGCCCTGTGCCAGAAGCGGACATTATTATTTCAGTGTTTAACAATAACATCGTACTGTTCAGTATTCGTCTGACATACCGTCATACCGCATCGTTATAACCAGGTTTCAAAAGGCTACATGCTTTAAACCCTGCATCCAGAACCGACCGAGTTCTGCTGCGGAAATAGTGGATGCAGGCAGCAGTGGCTCAGGCTGTTCAGAAAAAATTTTTTTAGCGAATTGTCTTCCAACCAACTGCGCTGCTGAAGTTTTGATATGTCTCTGTTGGTAAAAGCCCTGCAGAGCAATTTCCAAATCATCTGTCTCCTTCATTAAACAAGTAAGGTGCCATGCATCTTCCAGCGCCTGACATGCTCCCTGCCCAGATGTCGGCAAGGAAGCATGAGCCGCGTCCCCGATGATTAAAACATTGTCTTGATGCCAAAAGGGAAGAGGATCAATGTCATGCACGAAAATGCCTTTAATAGATGCACTGTCACATGACAGCAACAAATTTCGCACAGGATCCGGCCAGTCTCGAAAACGCTGATGCAACTCATTGTACCAATGTGCCCGAGGACGTTTATTGTCAACAGGAGCGTTCCACGCTCCTGCCCAATAGCACAGCCCATCCTTCACCGGGACGATACCAAAACGCTCACCTTGACCGCGAAAGTCATCAATAGCGTTGTGCAATGCGTCCTCTCGTTGCCTTCCCACTCCTATCACGTTCACAAAACCATGATAACGAGGCGTTTCTTGCTCCCCATGCAATGACTGACGAACGACTGAATTCATACGCCCGTCAGCCCCGACGACTAAATCAAACTCCAGGCTCAATTTCGTGACGTCCGCGGTAGTGATTGGACAATTGAATTTAATCTCCCTACCCAGACTCTCTAACCTACCAGCCAGTAAGCGCATCAGTTCACGCCGTAACACTGTCACACTCGGAAAACCGCAAAGTGAATTCACTGCTAAAATATCGAACTGCGTCTGAAGGTGACCATTCCGATCAAACTGGCGCATCATGCACGGTGTACCACCTACGTGCTTGATCTTTTCGTCTAGCCCCATCTTCTGCATGACGAACATGGCATTGGGCCATAAAGTCACGCCAGCTCCTAGGTAAGACACGTTGCTGCCACGCTCAAACAGGCTGACTTGATGGCCCTGTTTGGTCGCGAGTATTCCAAGTGCCATTCCAGCAACGCCGGCACCTACGATGGCAATTTTCTTAGGCTTGGTCATCATTACTTTCCTGTTGAGAAACTTAACGAAAATTGTAATGATCACCTGATTATTGATAAATATAGAGTTATAACTTTGTTAATCTCATTTTTTGGGATAATTAATGATTGATAAATGTGAATTGCAGTGGCTGATCAGCTTTCAGGTTGTTTATGAAAAGCTGAGTTTTAAGCTCGCGTCAGAGCAGCTTCAGTTGCCATCGTCCAATGTCAGTAGACATGTCGCTTTACTTGAACAACAACTTCATGTGCGGCTACTGGAGCGTACGACACGTAAGATAATGCCAACCGCAGCCGGTAGAATGCTGTATCAATCTATTACGCCGCTTACGCACGCTTTGGATCATGCTCTGCAAGAAGTCGCCCTGTTTGGTGATTCACTATCAGGCCACCTGAAGATCATTACACCAGACCTTCCATTCATGGCAGACATTCTTGCTGACTTCTGCATCAAGCATCCACTAATACAGCTCAGTTGTGACACACAATTGGACCCAACAGAGGGGCTACTGGATGGATTCGATCTGGTATTACGCTTTGGACGTGGGCCACTGGAGGATTCTTGCTGGGTTGCCAGGGAAATTCTGCGTTGGCCGAGCTGTGTGGTAGCCGCACCGGAACTTCTGGAACGTCACCCATCACCACAATCGGTGGATGAACTAACCAAAACCCCCTGCATTACGAGTATGTCGGTACTCCAGGGAATGCCCTGGAGATTTAAACAAAACCAAAGCGTCCAGGTGCAGTCCAGCTATAAGGTGAACAGTGGACAGATGGCCAAGGCCGCTGCGCTAAAAGGACTTGGTTTCGCCATTTTGCCTCTCCATGCCTGTGAATTAGAAATCAATAACGGCTCCCTTGTTAAAATTAACTGTAACCGCGAACCCGAAGATTTGGTGCTGTACGCGCTCTATTCCGGCAGAAAATACCTACAGGTGAAAGTGAAGGCGTTTCTGGAATACCTGCAAGAGGCTATTGTTCAATTGGATATACGCAGTAAGGAAGGAACATGATTGACTAGGCAATCCAGTATTTTGGACGAAGTGAAAAGCAATTCCGGTGAAATGTTTTAAAGGCGAAGTTTTTCCGTATAGCTGCATTAAGCGGGCTTACTCCCCTTTGTTAAAGATATCTCGATCTAAGTGTGCCGTCATAACGTCCGTTCCTCGCACAAAGCTGACTGCCATGCCTGCTCAAAAACGGGCTTGACGTAGAATATTTTTTGTTTTCCAAGCGGCCCCCTAAGACGATTAGCGGACCCTATTTTGACTAAGATCGCGCTTTTTGCCCGCCAAGGGCACGAAATACAACAGTTCGCTTGAAGTGCCCACTGGCTCGCCGCTCTTATTGGCCACTTTCGTTACCGCTAAGGATGCCGCCCATGTTGTTCTACTTCATTCTGGTATCAGCCTCACCTCTGCCGTTAGCTGTTTCCCTTTTCAGTAACAGAGGGGCGTTCAGTTAACCAGCGTACAGGTCGCCCGTTCACTTTGGGGAGACCTATTCCTTAAACAGTGAGGTCATCAAACTGCTTGAAGTAGGAACCAATCCAACCTTCAACCCAAACGGCTTAAAAACTTTGTTTATGATGTCTGATGAATAGTTGCCTTTGTCATTTTCTATCTCGGACAATGTCTTCCGCGATACGGATACAAGATTGGCATACGCTTCCTGTTTTAACCCGAGCACTTCAACTCTGAGTGCTTTAAGAGCTGCGCCTTGCGTTAACGTACCAAATACCAAATCCTTAATGATGCTGTTCATCGCAGGTTTTCTGTCTAGGGTGCTCACTGGTTTTGACTTGTGCGATACTCTCTTACGTGAAGAAAGCGCTACATCCATTGGCATTGGTGTCTGGACTTCAGTAAAGGAAGCAGGGTGGTGAGTATTATTCGTCTCGTTTTTTTTAATAATTCTCTGAATGGTTTCTTTCGCAGAGTGAAAGTCGTTATGAGACGGTGTTTTTTTTTCTTTCATAATAATCCCCATCGAGTAAGTTTTTGAGGAATGTAATCAAGTCCAATCCCTGGCACCTCAATGATTTGTTCAGGCACGCCTCTTTTAACCAGTCTCTCTTTCAAGCCAGTCAATTGGTTAGCCGTCAGTCTCAATGCCTGCATCAATTCTTCTACTGGTACCAAGTCTGAGAGGGCTGTCGCAATAGCATTGAAATCATATTCCCCGCCCCTCTCTAAGGGGGATTTCCACTTAGTCATTCTGGCTATGCCTTCAGGGTCTGCTTTCATGGGGGCAAAATCATAGATCGGGGCGAGTTTTATCACGTTTTCATCTTTTAGAAATGAAGTATTGCGGCCGTGATTGTCGCTATTGCCAAAAATTATATTAAGGAGATCGCGTCTTACCCATTCGATCACGAATACAGCAACGTCAAACCGAAACCCTTGCTCTCGTACCATATTAGTTTGATTAATTATATCAATGAGCCGCCTGATAGTTTCCTCTTGATCAAGGCCTGTTCCTGGTGGCTTCCTGAGTATTGAGTAAACAGACTCCAACCCGTACCGTTTGATTTCTCCTTCTTCACCAAAGCAAATATCAAATCTTGGCAACCACAGAGAAGGGTAGTGTGTCCCTTCTTCAAGTCGCATATTTTCTGTTTCTATAGTGTCAAATCCCATGTCTTTCAGTTCATGATAATAATGAAACTCGGCCCTTAAAATATTGCAATCTACCGCTGAACGTTGTCCACGAGGGAATTTGACGAGATAGGGCATATCTCGATTTGTGGGATCGTTTTGAAAAGTGTCTATCCATATGCGTTGATCATCACTACAGCGAAGCAGCAATTTAGGTGCCTCACCGCCGGCACCTGTCGCGCCTCCGGCTGCGGCGCCTCGGAGCTGGGCGTAATCCAGGAAGTCACCTGCTCTGTTAATGACGTCATCAACTGTGAACGTCATGGCTTCAACCTGCGGGAAATATTCTGGCAAAGATTCCTTGATTCTAAGATTTCCTACAGGCGACAGAGTGCCATGCTTAAGCAGGACAAAATCCTGTTGATCGGTAGTTAGTCCGTCTAAGTCGAGAACTCCCGCCCAGTAACGTCTGCTCGCACCGCTCGGCATAATATCATCCAGAAATATCATCCATCCCGCACGTCCTTCTTCTTCAAAATACAGTGATACTGGATGGTTTAAAGAGGCGGCATGTATGTCGTCCCGACCCATAAAGTCAAGAGCGTATTCAGATTCGTAGTCGAGTTCGGTAATTGTGTATGAACCTTGATCACTGCCGGGAAAACTGATTTTTGCCACTTCAACCCAGCAGTTATTCATAAAGGCTTGTAATGTTAGATAATCCATATCACCTCATTGCATGAGCGATATATTACTCATTAATTTGCATGCATGTCGTTTGTGTAACCTACTTTACTCTTTATTAGTTTTTTTGGCTATTATTGTTACCTTTACTACTCGTAGCATAGAATGGCTTTGTTTTCTAATGGCACTAAAGAGCGAGGTAAAAGTAAGATAATGTAACTTATTTCTCTCTAAATAGTGATTTATTAGAGTCTTATGCGTATTAAATTACTCATTATTGGAAAGAAGTTTAGATATTTGGGACTGTGACTTCTTCACCGACACAATCTTCCTTCAGGGGAGTGTTTGTCATGCAGGCATTCTGTTTCTGAATGAAGCAGGATTTTGGGGGAGGGTCACAGTGTCCGGGCGCTACGTCGTGTTTTCGCATTGAACCAGGCGAACTGTCTCACCCCTTCGGGCTTCCATCGCTGACACAACGGCATTTCACCGCTACGGCATAAGGGGCGCTAAGTTCGAGTATGCTTGCCGTCTTTTTCTCCTGTGAGTCTTTCTTCTTCATATCAGCTTCCGGTAATCGTTCCCCGTCACAACCTGGTTAGCAAGGTAATGCATAGCCGCTTCTCGCCCTTGCTGGCCAGAACGACTCCGGGAAGGCCGACAGTTTTGGCCTGTTTCGCAATCATACGGCCGGTATAGCCAGTAGCACCGTAAATAAGCAATGTTTTCATCATCAATTGTGCTGCCAACTTTTATAGACAAATTCCAGGGTGTAGCCGTCAGGATCGATAATTCCGGCGGCATAATAGCGTGGGTCGTAATACAGTCGTGCGCCCGGTGCGCCGTTATCCAAAGCCCCGGCATTCATGGCAGCGGCGTAGGTTTCCTCAACCATCGCTTTGCTCGTGGCTGCAAAGCCAATATGCGTTGCACTGCCTGCGGCGGCCCCTTCACGCAGCCAGAAGAAAATGCGGCCATTGGCGCCAAACCCCTTAAGATCGGGATGACCTGCAGGTCCATCACTGCCGTCATAATCAACATGCGACGTAATGCCTAACGGAAACAGCGCGGCTGTATAAAATGCAACAGAGCGGGCGATATCGCTTACAGAAATAAAAATATGATCGAGCATAGTCTCTCCCAAAACAAATTAGATGTGATAGCCGCCGGCGACTTCGATTGACTGGGCGTTAAGCCAACCATTTTCATCGGAAATTAGGCTCGCGATCACCCGCCCGACATCATCAGGTTCACCCACGCGCCCGAGGGCAGTTTGTGAAGCCAGCAAAGCCTCGAACTCATCATTCAATCCACCGCCCAGTCGAGTACGGATCGCCCCCGGAGATACGGAGTTTGCACGAATGTGGCGCGGCGCGAACTCTTTGGCCATATAGCGGGTCAGCACTTCAAGTCCGCCTTTGAATGCGGCATAAGGGGCCACACCGGCCGTCGCCACGCGCGTCGTCGCGCTGGTGATATTGATGATCTGCCCGCTATCAGCCAGCAGCGGCAGCAGGGACTGCGTCAAAAAGAAAGGTCCTTTAAGATGTACGTTGAACAAGCTATCGAATTCACGTTCTGTCACGCTGACTATCGGGCTAAACAGCCCAAACCCGGCGTTATTGACCAGGGCGTCGAAGCTGGCACGATCCCAGACTTTAGCCAGTAACGCCTCCAGCGTTTCACGAAACGCTGGAAACGACTCGATGCACGCCACATCAAGTCTGATCGAAACCGCCTTACCGCCGTTAGCTTCGACTTGCCTGACGATATCGTTAGCCGCGTCGGGCTGATGGAGATAAGTAATAACCACCCCCATGCCACGTGCCGCACATTGCAAGGCCGCGCTCGCACCTATACCGCTGCTACCGCCGGTGATTAAAACAATTTTCATGAGGCACTCTCTTTCTTGATTTTCGGTGTGATAAGCGTAAAGAAAAGGTGACGACAAGGCTTCTCCATTGCTACTCGATTCTTGCCTGTTTCTGCTTTATGCTCACTAAATCTTAACAACCGGGAGGGGTAATGACGGTACAACGTCAGTTGGATGAACTTCGGAAACTGGCGGCACATGCCAGCAATTGGCGAACTGAAACAGGCATACCCCGTGTTGCCATGGTGCAGGGAAACATTCCCGCCCATGCCCTGGCAGCCGTATATGAACCGATGGTCAATCTGATCCTCACGGGAAGTAAATCGATGACGGTGGGAGAGCGTGTATTCCATTACGATCCGGCCTCATATTTCGTGATGTCGGTAGATTTACCCGCCATAGGCGCGGTTCACCCCAGTTCGGCAGGGGCGCCTTACCTCGCCATCAGTCTGACGCTGGAACCGCAGCGCATTGCAGCCTTGTTGCACGATCTGCCGCCTGCGGCAGCACTATGTCGCCCAGAGGGCGGTTTCTCAGTTGCCGCCGTGACGTCAGAACTTCTGGATGCCTGGGTCAGAATGCTTCGGTTAATGAAAACCCCTGAGGATATTGCCGCTCTGGCTCCCAGTTATGAACGCGAAATTCTCTATCACGTTCTAAAAGGACCACACGGGTGGATGTTGAGAGACATCGCTTCGCCCGGTACGATGATGGCCCGAATTGGCGATGCCATACGTTGGTTAAGGCACAACTTCGCTGAGGATTTTGTTGTGGAATCTCTGGCCGAGCGAGAGGCGATGAGCGTCTCGGCTTTTCATCGTCATTTTAAATCAGTCACTGCCATGAGCCCGCTGCAGTATCAAAAACGCGTCAGATTGCTGCATGCCCGCACCCTGTTGTTGGGCCGACAGCAGAGCGTAACATTTGTGGCACAAGAGGTTGGCTACCGCAGCGTTCCGCAGTTTAACCGGGACTATTTCCGCGCTTTTGGCCTACCGCCCCTTAAGGATATGGCGCAGTTGCGAAAAGCCATAAATGGGTGAAAGAGACGTGCTTTGACCGCACCACGGATGTTTAAGGAATCAAAAGACGCTTACAGACTTACCCATGTTGGAACGAGTAATTCTAGCTTCATGGGGAGATATAACGGGAGTCGTTGCTCGTGTTTTTAAGGGTGATACCTTCGATATCCTAAAGATCGATAATGAGCGGTTCACACCCTCAACGACTAAATGAAGTGCAACTTCATTAGGCAAATTCTGGCGAATACTATGATTCGCCGTGTAACGCTGAACAATTCGCAGGGTGGGAGTCTAAAAAGGTAGCTGAATACATAACCAATTGATTCAAATAACTAAGATTTAGGTTAGTCATTCGCCGTTAGACGTAAAACGTAGCAAATCTTGCAACGAGTCTAAATTAGGACTAAATTTAAACCTCGTCACAAAGCGAGATTTACTATGAAACATGAAACAATCAGTTATGTGAAAAAAAATGCGGCCACGCTCGACCTGGCCGAGCCAATCTTGGTCACGCAAAATGGCATCCCCGCCTATGTCATAGAATCTTATGAGGCGCAACAGGAGCGCGAGAATGCTATCGCTCTGCTTAAGCTGCTAACACTTTCAGAGAAAGATAAATTGGACGGTAAGGTCTATTCCAAAAACCAGCTTTTAGCAGGCCTCTAATATGCCTGTTGTGATTGAATACACGCATACGGTAAAGATTTGTATTGAGGACATCGCCCACTATTTGCGGCGTATCAATGTTGAACCCAAGACAGTGGTCACTGAAATTCTCGGGGATTTTGAAACACGCGTAACGGATTTCCCTCTTGGTTGTCAAATTTGCCCCGAGTTACTTAAAATTGGCTGTGCTAAATATCGGGAATGTAACACCCGTGAAGGTTACAGAATATTGTATTCTGTCGAAGGGAATACAATAACTGCTCATGCTATCTTGTCGCATAGTCAGGATATTCAGCAGCTATTATTCAAGCGCCTGATCAGTACATAATAATAATGGGCCAACGCATCAAGCGCTTCCTGAACGTTCAAATTACCCTTGCATCAATAAATAGCGGAAGTGAGGGAGCTAAAACTACGGGTAATGAGATGAGCGCCCCCTGTGAAGGCGGTAGCAATTAATGAGTCAGAATGGATAATCCATACAGGTACTTAAAACTACAACGGGTTTGCAAGAGCGCTGGTGAGAAGTCATATTGCATTATGCCTTTAGCCATTCTTTTTTGGTGAGAGAAAAAAGCAGACTTGGAGCGGCATTTTCGACATCATGAATTTCCCTAATGAACCGGAGACCTGATTTTTTGAGGACATTTTGTGAAGCCTGATGATCTGCTCTGACAGTTGCTGATATTTCCTGGAGATCGAGATTATTGAAGCCATGTTCCACTGAAAACCGGGCAAACTCTGTTGCATATCCCTTTCCCCAGGCTTCTGTTGCCAACCGATAGCCCAGATTATTCACAACTACTTCTCCAAAGTTTCGAATGCTGATGCCACCAAAACCTATTACCCTTGCAGGAGCATCCTTTTCAGTTATTGCCCAGCAACCAAATTCATGCTGACTCCAGTGCTGTACCCATCTCATCAGAACATTTTTAGCGTGACCGATGTCAGGATAAGGTCCTGCTGGATTGAAGGTATTAGTCGCTGGATCGCCGTAAATCCGGAATAAATCTTCGAGATCTTGTTCTCTTACCGGGCACAGATGCAGACGTTCAGTTCTCAGTTCCACAGGACATTCCTCAATAATGGCAATAGCACGGTTATATAATTAATTCCTAAGCTTGCAAGAGGAATTTTCACATTTTACCACATAGTAATAAATGATGAAAAGCTTCTATATGAATCCCGCACAATCGTTCAATCCACTTTTAGAGATCCTCCTGCAAACTGATGTGGACGTTTAACAGGCTATGTTAGTCGCTATTTTTGGGTCTTCTTCATTAATAAATCAATCAGTGCCTTGACTCGTTTTGCTTTGCCTGTGCTTACATTCACTTTAAAAAATCGTAATATCGTCTGGCATCTCATTGCGAGGGCTTATTATTATAACAAAACTCGGGCGGCATCATTAAGAGCCAGAATGGCTTGGGAAATAAGCGGGTAAACTTAGGCACTTCTACCCGCTTAGAAGCGTTGTTTACTCCTTTTTCTGGCTCTGCATATCTATCATAGCGAATTCCATTCTGAGTTTTCTCCATGATACTCTGAGCGGACTCCTTAATGCGACAGAGCTCTCCCGCTGGCTGCCGAAAATATCGTCGAGGGTTAAAAAATTTCACTCGCAAAAAGAAGTTTCTCCATTAATAGAACAATGTACTTATATACCTATCCTTATAACTCCAATAGAATAATTCAAAATATTAAATATGTTAAGAGTAATAAATGAAATTTCGACTATCTGTTGGCGCCACTCTTATTATAGGGGCTTTTTCTGCAAATCTGGCGACGGCTGCTTCTGGTGTTATTGATTATTGGGCTGTAGAGGGTATTGAATACAGTTCAATTATTGTAAAATTAAAAAAAGAGAAGGTATCGCAAAGAAGTGTTTTAAACCAGTCTGTTATACAATCAAACAAACTGATGCTTGAAAGTGGTGCTATCGATGTTTCTCCACTTTATAATACTGAAGATAAACGTTCAAAAAATCAAAGCGTGACGGATGCACTGGATGACAAATATGGGTTCGATCTTTATTATAAAATTGATTTACCGGCAAGTAAAACCCAAGACATTAACTATATCAATGCACTCCTTGCACAGATAGAAAAAGAAAAAAACATCGAAATAGCTTATCCCGACTCTAAAGTAGTTACTCGATATAATGTAATAAAGGGCGGTTCTGTTTATAACGTAACACCTAAGAAAAGTAGTGTTCCAGATTTCACCTCCCTACAATATTATCTCAGGGCTCCTGAGGACCGAGGAGTTGGTTATAAAATTGGTGGTATTAATTACGATTATGCTAAAGGTGTCTACGGTGGTGAAGGTGAAGGATTGACAGTTGTTTCTCAAGAAGGGGGGGCCTGGAACAATAAACATGTAGATCTGCATGATTATGCTTTTAAGGTTGTTAAAAACGGTACCGGTCCAGATATTAATTATCACGATACCTCTTCCGTGGGTATTATGGGTGGAAAAGATAATGGTTTCGGTATTACGGGGATTGCAAATAAATCCAAGTTTGGTTATTTGGACGGTAATTCATTACTTTATGATGTCCTCGATAAATTAGAAGCGGGGGATGTTGTACAAATTGGGCAGCAGACCAACATAGGTCCTATTGGCAATTGCGCGAGCAACTGTTTGGTACCTATAGAAGTAAAGGATCATTTTTTTGCTGATATCAAAGCAGCTACAGATAAAGGCATCCATGTTATTCAGGCGGCAGGAAATGGTAATGTGAATCTTGATGACCCCGCTTTTAAAGGTAAATTTGACCGAAAGATTAGGGATTCCGGCTCTATCATTGTGGGGGCGCTTTCGCCACAATCAGGCGGGAAAGCGGGTTTTAGTACCTATGGGTCAAGGGTTGATAGTGCCAGTTGGGGAGAGGATGTGGTGAGTACGACCCATGACGGCGGTAATTTATGGAATGAACCTGATGCCGAGTACACCAACGGTTTTAGAGGTACCTCTTCAGCTAATCCGATCGTTGCCGGAGCAGCAGCAAGTCTTTCCGGTGTAGCAAAAGCTAATGGCATCAAAATATCACCTAAAGCATTGCGTCAATTGTTAACCGAAACAGGTACTCAACTTATCAATGATGATTCTTCAAAAATCGGTACTCAACCCGATCTTAGAAAAGCTATCAATAAATTGCTTAAAGATTACGGTGAAGAGGAAGATATTGTTAATGCTACTCTACAAAATGGCAACGCAGAAGCGGGCAATCTTAATGGCTGGCGGCGGGTTCAAGGCCAGTTCCGGGTAATAAAAACACAGGATGGCATCAAACCTGCGTCAGGAAATTATTTCTTCACTGGGCATATTAATGATAGTGCCGCCGACCATGAATCTACCGATCAAATCAGTCAAAAAATTAAGCTCGATCAGGATCTGATTAGTTCAGGAAAAGCCTCGGCAACGCTAAGATTTAAGAGCAACGGCTGGGGTGATGGCGATTATGGCACAGTGAAACTTCTGGCGAGAGACAACAAAGGCAATGCGATTAAAACTGCCAGCATTGATACACCGGGCTTAGCAAAAAAATGGCTGGATAACAAGGTAAGCTTAACTTTACCTGCTAAAGCCAGTGTGTTAGAAATTCTGGTTCAGGCCATGAAGAAAGCCGGGAGTACTTCTGATGTTCATTTTGATGATTTTGAATTAACGCTTGGTGAGCGCGATATTCCCGTACCACCGAACAATCTTCTACCCGTCGCAAAAGCCAGTGCCTCGCCTGCCGAGCTCACCGGTGCTGGAACAGTGACCCTGTCCGGTGCAGGAAGCTATGACCCGGATAAAGATGCTTTGAGCTATCACTGGCAGCAGACTGCAGGCCCAGCGGCGATACTTAAAAATCCTGGTACCCTGACTGCCTCTGTGAGTCTGCAGGATGTGAAAAATCAAACCAGTTACCGCTTCAAACTGACGGTGACCGATACACACGGTGCGCAGAGCAGCCAGGAAACCACCATATTACAAAAGGTTAAGCCAACTGGCGGAGCGCCAGAGTGGAGCAGCACGAAAAAGTATACCGTCGCCTGTGAAAAAGTCTCCTGGCAAGGGAAAGAATGGCTCAATGGATGGTGGATACAGGGAACTGAACCGGGTTCAGATGGTCTCTCGGGAGTCTGGCGCCCTTTAGGGGCTAGCAACATGCACGATAAATGTAAGTAAACGACGAATGCCCAGTGAGTGTCTGGAATGTATTAAACAGCACATCACTGGGCTATCCAGAATGATTAATTCATGACAATGTCATCTTCAAATGGCTACGCTTCTGGGAGAATAAAGGCCGCACATCACGTCGCCTCCCCGATTACACCATTGTCCTCAGCTCATTGTGTCAGAGCCAGTGATATCAGTTCCGGCCCGTTAAGCGGGATACTTATAGAAGGATATCTGATTACGTGGAATGTCTAGCGAAGTGGAGTGGCCAACCCCAGAATGCTTCGGTGATTTTTTACAGATTTCTATCGTTATGACCTTCGTTTAACCAGAATTTTGCTGTTATAAAATACTCTCAGATAATTAGCTCGCATACAGTCCATGTGAATGTCCAAATCAGGGGATTAATGTTTTATGGTAAAAAAAACCTCACCGGAGCAACGTCGAGAACTGGGTGCCTTCCTCGTAAGCCGGCGCGCACGCCTGGACCCACAGGAGTTCGGTATGCTCAAAGGGGCGCGCCGAACCCCTGGGTTACGTCGTGAGGAGGTTGCTGTATTGGCTGGTGTCAGTGTGAGTTGGTATACCTGGCTTGAGCAGGGAAGAGAGATCAAACCCTCGGCAGACGCACTCCAACGCATAGCTAAAGTGCTTAAACTCAATCGCGTTGAATCCTCCCACCTTTTTGCCCTTTCACCGCGCGAGGAGCCTGTACCTCGTCAGCTTGATGATGGAGTAAGCGTCGGCCTGGAAAGCCTCGTTCGGGCTATCGACCCTATTCCTGCCTATGTGAGAAATGCCCGACTTGATATTCTCACCTGGAATGATGCCATCGCTGATTTATTTATCGATTACAGTTCGCTGCAACCTCATGAGCGTAATACGCTGCGCCTTCTGTTTCTTTATCGGCCTTACCGCACTCAGATCCTTGATTGGGAGCAGATGGCGCGTGGGATGATTTCCGTTTTTCGTGCGTCACGCGCCCATGCTCAGGACAAAAAGCCTTTCGACCAACTGATCGATGAGCTTTCCGAAAAAAGTTCTGAATTCAAGGAGTGGTGGCAGGATACAGGGGTTAAAGGCATGGGGGAGGGAAGCAAGCGCCTATTACATCCCACCTCCGGGCACATTGAATTTACCTACGTGGCTCTCACACCAGAGGGAAGACCCGACCTTTCCCTGGTGACGTATATTCCACGACACGTTGCCTATGACTCCCAGTAATAGGATAACAAGACGCCTTCCTGAGATGATTAAACCTGCCTAAACTGGATTTCATAGCAGCACACAACGTGCTTCTCACAAACCATTAGGGGCAATAACTATGTCATCTCAAACTCTTACATCAAATACTCCCGTCCTGAACGTTGCGGTATCTCGTGATCCTGCAACTGACCAGTTGCTTGAGACTTATGCATTCCAGAAGCCCGACGAAGTTGAAAGCTTGTTGTCAGAAAATAACGCAGCTTTTCGTCTGTGGCGTGCGACTCCAATGTCGGGACGCGTAGAAGCCTACCGTCGTTTGTCTGCCATTCTGCGTGAACGCTCAGAAAGTTTGGCGGCGGTCATCACAGCAGAAATGGGGAAAACCCTTGCCGCTGCGCGTGCAGAAGTTGAGAAGTGTGCAACCACCATTGACTGGATTGCCAGTAATGGTCCAGCCATCCTCGCCGATGAACCGGTAGCGACTGAAAATGACGACCAGGTGCACGTCTCTTATTTACCGATTGGCTCCATTTTGGCGGTCATGCCCTGGAATTTTCCTTTGTGGCAGGTTATTCGTGCCTCAGGACCCATTATGCTTTCAGGTAACGGTTTTATCCTCAAGCATGCGCCCAATGTTATGGGGTCGGCCTATGCCTTGCAGGACGCCTATGAGAGCGCGGGCTTCCCTAAAGGATTATTCGTTAATCTGTTAGCGGATAACGAAACCGTTGCAACCGTTATTGAAGATGACCGCGTTGCCGCAGTAACACTGACGGGAAGTATGCGGGCAGGTTCAGCAGTATCGGCGATTGCGGGTAAAGCTCTTAAAAAGACCCTATTAGAACTCGGTGGTTCAGACGCGTTCATCGTGCTGGCTGACGCAAATATTGATTTGGCCGTAAAAGCCGGCGTTGAAGCACGGTTCCAAAACGCAGGTCAGGTATGTCTTGCCGCTAAGCGATTTATTTTAGAAAAACCCATCGCCGAGGAGTTCACACAGAAGTTCATCGCTGCAGTAAAAAACCTGAAGGTTGGCGATCCGTTGGACCCACAAAATAGCGTAGGGCCTATGGCGAGAAAAGATTTGCGTGACGAATTACATAATCAAGTAGAACGCACCCTTGCAGCAGGCGCTACGCTCCTTCTTGGGGGTAAAAAAGTGGAAGGCCGAGGTAATTTCTATGAGCCAACCATTCTGGGAGAGGTCAGTCCGGGGATGGCTGCATTCGATGAGGAAACATTCGGACCCGTTGCCGCTATCACCCTCGCAGATAATATTGAACATGCTATTGAGCTGGCGAACACCAGTGATTACGGCTTGGGTGGCAACCTGTGGACTGCTGATATCTCTCGTGCCCAGCGCATTGCACGCCGGTTAGAAACGGGTGGCGTATTTATCAACGGATTTTCAGCCACTAACGCCCGTATCCCGGTTGGCGGTGTGAAGAAGAGTGGTTATGGCCGCGAACTTTCGCATTTTGGCTTACGTGAGTTCACCAATGCCCAGGCAGTATGGGCAAAAAAAGTTGATTAAGTAGAAAAAGTAGAAAAGTTTATAAAATAACTATAGACGACTGGTCTATTCGATGATAGTTTAGATTCATGGTTACAGCAGTCGAGCGGTGTAGCAAAGCTTTCCACTCTGATTGCATAACACAACACGATACATGAGTCAGACAGAACGTATTAATAAATCCCCTTGCGGGGAATACAGCATACTGAAGTACGCATTACCAATATACGACCGGTCTATTTTTTTAAGTAATAAATATACGACCGGTCTAATAAATTATTTTACCCCTATCGCAGGAGAATTACGATGAAGATACTTATGGTTTTAACCTCACACGACAAACTGGGTGATACCGGCCGTCAAACAGGTTTCTGGCTTGAAGAGCTCGCCGCCCCTTACTACGTATTTAAAGATGCTGGTGCAGAAATTACGCTGGTCTCCCCTAAGGGCGGTAACCCACCTTTAGACCCAAAAAGTAATGAACCCAACTTCCAGACTGAACAGACCCACCGCTTCGAGGCCGATGCAGACGCCATCGCGCAACTTGCCTCGACCCTTCGCCTTGATAGCGTTTCACAAGACGATTATGACGCCGTCTTTTATCCAGGCGGTCATGGTCCTCTCTGGGATCTGGCAGAGGATAAAAACTCAATCGACTTGATTGAGTCATTCCTGGCAGCGAATAAACACGTTGCGCTTGTCTGTCATGCTCCAGGCGTGTTGCGCCACGTTAAAACACCGGCAGGTAAGCCGTTGGTTGAAGGTCGTCAGGTTACCGGCTTTACCAACAGCGAAGAGGAAGCGGTGGGCCTGACCCATATCGTTCCTTTCCTGGTTGAAGACGAGCTGATTGCGAAAGGCGGGATTTATTCAAAAGGCGCGGACTGGAGTTCCTATGTGGTTACTGACGGCCTGCTGATCACTGGGCAAAACCCAACATCCTCGACCGAAGCGGCAGAAGAACTGATTAAACAGCTTAAAAATAATTAATAACCGTGACTGACGTAAGGGGCGTCATAAGACGTCCCACAATAATCTGAACGCTCGACTTTCTGCCTGTGAGGCAGAGTTGCGCGGTGTCGGGACATTATTCAAAAATAACCGTTGAGAGAAATTAATCATGTTTAAAAAATCATTTACTACACTGGCCTTGAGCCTGGTTCTGTCAGTTTATGCTCAGTCTTCAATGGCAGAGCCAGTAAAAAATATTGTTCTGGTGCACGGTGCGTTTGTCGATGGCTCCGGCTGGAACCCGGTGGCTCGCATCCTGGATAAGGCCGGTTATAAAGTGTCGATTGTTCAAGAACCGCAAACCTCTCTTGCCGATGATGCAGCAGCGACTCGACGTATTTTGGCATTACAAAAGGGTAAATCGCTGTTAGTCGGTCACAGCTACGGTGGGATGATTATCAGCGATGCGGGTAATGACCCTTCCGTTGCAGGCCTGGTTTATATCGCAGCATTTCAGCCGGAACAAGGGGAGTCATTACTGAGCCTGGCCAAGAAATATCCGCCTGCTGCCACCTCAATTACACAAACGGCCGACCATTTCCTTTACATCAAGCCGGAAAATTTCCACGCTGATTTTGCAGCAGATTTGCCAGTCAAAGAGACAAACCTGTTGGCGCGCTCTCAGGTTATGCCCGCAGAGGCAGCCTTCACCGCTCCGGCCGGCGTCCCTGCCTGGAAAACGAAACCAAGCTGGGCAGTCGTCGCCACGCAGGATCGTGCTATCAATCCTGAACTCGAGCGCTTCATGGCGAAACGCGCACACAGCACCGTCACGGAGCTGAAGGGCAACCATGCCATTTACGCCTCACAGCCAGAGAAAATTGCGGCCGTGATTGAAAAAGCGGCGCAGAGTTTGTCTCAGTAACCTTCCCGCGGGGTCTGCCGCGCTTGAGATGACGACGCTGTTTATAGCGATATTTACGTAAAATAATTTCATTAAATCAAACACTCTCCCCAGTGGGCGTGTTCAATAGAAAAGAGAATTAACACATGAAAACTATTCAGGTAAAAGACGGCTCAAAAATTGCCTATAAAGACTTTGGAAAAGGACAAACCATTATTTTCTCCCACGGCTGGCCACTATCAAGCGATGCGTGGGATGCCCAAATGTTGTTCTTCGGGCAGCAGGGGTTCCGTGTCATCGCCCACGATCGCCGCAGTCATGGCCACTCGAGCCAGACGTGGGACGGCAACGATATGGATACTTACGCGGAAGATTTGTCATCGCTCATTGAGCAGTTAGATCTCAAAGACGTTGTTCTGGTTGGGCATTCGACCGGTGGCGGTGAAGTCGCACGCTATATCGGTACCTACGGTTCAGCCCGCGTCAGCAAAGCCGTACTTATCGGCGCAGTACCGCCAGTAATGCTGCAAAGTGAGAAAAACCCCGGCGGTCTGCCTATGGAAGTGTTTGATGGCATCCGTGCTGCGGTCGAAAAAGACCGTTCTCAGTTCTATAAGGATTTGACCACGCCGTTTTTCAATTACAACCGCTCTTCGGAGACACCTTCTGAGGGAGTGAGGGAAAGTTTCTGGCTTCAGGGCATGCAGGGTGGGATCAAAGGTCAATATGACTGTATCAAACAGTTCTCTGAGGTTGATTTCACCGATGACCTTAAGAAAATCGATGTGCCGACGCTGATTATGCATGGCGATGACGACCAGATAGTGCCATTGGATGACTCCGCCGTTTTGTCCGCGCAACTGGTCAAAGACGCACAGCTCAAGGTCTATGCAGGATTTGGTCACGGGATGACGATCACCCAAGCCGCGACGATTAATGAAGACCTGCTGCGATTCATTGAAGAATAATACGTTAAGGGACATACAAGGTCCCCATTTATACCCGTCTTTCCAGGCATTGAATGAATTTTTAAAATGAATTCAGTGCCTAAAATTAGACCCACTCGCCCACGCTTAACGTGTGCTTAAAAATAATTTAATTAGGATATAATCATGAAAAACATCACTAAAGCCTTTGCCGTAATCGTACTCACTGCGGCTTCTTTTGCCACTTTTGCCGCGACCGAAGTCAACGCTGTACCTGTGAAGGGGCAAAGTATTGGCGTGATCAACGCTTCCGCTGTTGGAAGCAATTTGAGCGACCTGCAGGACAAACTGGCGGCGAAAGCGAATGAACATGGCGCAACGTCTTACCGTATTATTTCAGCCGGTGGCGATAACTATCTGTACGGTACTGCTGAGATCTACAAATAAGCTTTAGCAAAACGAAAAAGCTTTTAACTTACCTATAGACGACTGGTCTAGTTATTGGTAAATTAAACATATGAATACTACAACTCAACTACATAACAATGAAGTCCGCGATCACATTCTTGCGACGGGCCAGCGCATCATGGCTGGAAAGGGATTTTCTGCCGTCGGTTTGAATGAAATACTCAAGGACGCAGGCGTCCCGAAGGGGTCTTTTTACCATTATTTTGACTCCAAAGAAGCTTTTGGTGTTGATTTGCTGGCGCGCTATTTTGATGATTATCTGGCTGAACTCGATGCAACGCTTAGCCAGCCAGGTCTTAATATGTCGCAGCGGCTGATGAATTACTGGCAGATTTGGAAGGAATCGCAGTCCTTCTCCGAATGTCAGGGCAAGTGCCTTGCCGTTAAGCTTGGCGCTGAAGTTGCTGACCTTTCGGAAAATATGCGCTTAACGCTGGAAGCCGGTACCTCAGGAATAATATCACGGCTGGCGGAGGCGTTAGAATCTGGCGTCGCGGAAGGTTCTCTTTCCATTGACGATAAGCCGGGCAAAGTGGCAGAAAGTCTCTATCAACTTTGGGTAGGTGCTAGCGTGATGGTCAAAATTGTTCGAAACACCGGACCCTTTGATTCAGCACTGAGCATGACGCAGACGATTATTCATATCACCCCCTGACAGGGGGGATATGGCGTACTGATAGGCAGATTTGTAAATAATTTATATACGACCGGTCCACTTTTACTCACTCAATATACGACCGGTCTAATAATTTAATGTAATTAAGGAGGAGGGCAGAGTTTGCATTTGCCATCCCTCTCTTTCACCCTTTATGGAAAAACATTATGAAGAGTAAAGCCCTGTTCGAACCGACAAATCTTGGCCCTTATATCCTTAAGAATCGATTTGTCTTCCCTCCTCTTACACGTCAAAGAGCGGCGCAGCCAGGCAATGTGCCCACCGAACTGATGGCCGAGTATTACCGTCAACGCGCTGGGGCGGGATTCATGATCACTGAAGGTACACAAATCGAACCTCGTGGTCAGGGGTATGCATGGACACCCGGTATTTACAGCCAGGAACAGATCGAGGGCTGGAAAAAAGTCACTCAAGCAGTACATGCCGAAGAGGGAATTATTTTTGCTCAACTCTGGCATGTAGGGAGGGTGTCTCATTCAGCACTACAGCCCGATGAGGGCGCACCAATAGCACCGTCGGCCATTCAGGCTGAACAAGCCAAGGCTTTTATTGAAACTGGACCAGGAACGGGAACGTTGGTTGCCCCCTCCCAGCCCCGAGAACTGGCGCTCTCAGAGATTAAACACCTAGTGGGCCTGTATGCTCAGGCGGCGAAAAATGCCATCAATGCCGGTTTTGACGGTGTCGAGATCCATGCCGCCAATGGCTATCTGGTCAATCAGTTTATCTCCGAACACGCGAACCAACGAAAAGATGAATACGGCGGTTCACTCGATAATCGTCTGCGATTCCTGCGTGAAATCGTACAGGCGATCGGTGATGCCATCGGGCCTGAACGTTTAGGGGTACGTTTCACGCCTTTGTTCACCAGTACAGATGAAGACCGCGTCTACATTGGTCTGGTTGAAAAGGACCCTCACCAAACATACGTCGAAGCCGTAAAAATTCTTGAAAACGCCGGTGTTGCCTATGTGTCTATTGCCGAAGCCGACTGGGAGAATGCTCCTGACCTACCGGAAGCGTTTCGTCGCGAAATTCGCACCCTATTCAGTGGACGCATTATCTATGCCGGCAGATACACGGCAGAGCGCGGCGCTCGATTGGTAAAAGATAACCTGGCTGATTTGATTGCATTTGGTCGACCTTTTATCGCCAATCCTGACCTGCCAGAACGCATTGCGAATAACTGGCCACTCAACGACCTTAATGCCGCCAAACTTTATGGAGGAGCAGAAGAGGGCTTTACTGATTATCCGGTTTACAACGCGCTACATTCAGAAAAATAAGAGGATATATAATGAACAACGGAATTAAAGATAAGGTCATTTTGATCACCGGGGGTAATACCGGGATTGGTGCAGAAGTTGCCCGTCTGTTGGCAAGTCGCGGTGCAAAGGTCGCAATCGCCGCGCGCAGAAAGTCAAAAATAGACGAAGTCGTTGAGGATATTACCTCCACAGGTGGCGATGTACGGGGTTACTCACTCGATGTTACCGATAAGCAGCAGGTAAAGTCAGTGGTCTCAGCGGTCATTAGTGATTTTGGCCGGCTTGACGTGCTGATTAACAATGCTGGCATGATGCCAATCCGTCCTATGTCTGAGGTTAACACTGATGAATGGGATGCCATGATCGATGTTAATTTGAAAGGTACGCTCTACGGTATCGCAGCCGTTTTACCGAGGTTTCTGGCGCAAGAGAGCGGGCATATTATTAACCTGAGTTCGGTGGCGGGCATTAAAGTATTTGCACCTGGAGGCACCGTCTATTCTGGTACCAAGTTCGCAGTAAGAGCCATTTCAGAAGGGCTGCGGCAAGAAGTGGGAGACAAGGTGCGTGTGACCTCGATTCAGCCTGGAGCGGTGGAGAGTGATCTTAAATATTCCACCTCAGGAACCGCGTCTGAAAATGTACTGGAATTCTACAAACAGGCCATACCTGCAGCTTCAGTGGCTCGGGCAATTGCCTTTGCTATTGAGCAACCTGCCGATGTTGATATTAATGAGATAGTTCTCCGCCCAACTCGTCAAGAGTTCTGATTTTATGCGAATGATCTCCTCTGGCCCGTCTCTTTTTTAAGAGCGGGCCTTGTTCTTGAACTTAAACGACGCTGAGGTAACCCAGCAAAGTGGCCTCTATCCGGTCAATCAGCTGATCTTGTTGATTATCGCCATGTCGGCCAGCGGCATCGGTGAGTGAACTGACGATGGCCATCGTCTCAGAGGCAGCGATGTCTGCTGAGACCTTTCCTGACAAATTTCCTGCCTTCAAAAATTCGACTAATGCCGCATGCATAATCGCTCTGGTCCCTGACTTTGGCATCATTGCTGATAAACGATGTTCCTCAAAATCGAGCAACATTGCCAGTCCAGGTCTTCGTAATTGGTAACGAACTGCGACCCTTATCAGCTGGCGCAGCGCCTCTCCTCGATCATCCCGTAGCAGCGCCTGTTTTGCTTCTTGCACCAACTCCGCCATTTCCCGTTCGATAAGCGCAACGGTCACGGCATCCTTGGTCGGAAAGTATTGATAGAGAGAGCCAATACTCACCCCGGCACGCGCGGCGATTGCATTTGTTGTGTACCCATCGAGTCCATGTTGTTCGAGAATGTGAGCTGCCCCCTCAATTATTGCCTCGACCGTATGCGTGGAACGTGGTTGAGAGGGCATTTTACGTGGGTTTAAGCGACGAGTGGCGGCGGGTTTAGATTGCGAGTTGCTCATATGAGCTAATGCTCATATTATTTTCGCACTGAGTCAAGCGTAATTCTTTCCCCTCGTAAACCGATGAAGGTATCCATGACATCTTTAAATCATTCAGCCGAAAAAAAAGCCAATGACGCGCATTTATTGAGGCTTGTCACTTCAGCCGTGCAGTCAGCCGGCATGGCGTTAAAACAGAGCTTTAGCGCGGACAATCGCCCTAAAGACAGAGAAGATATTGCCAAGAAGATTACTGCTATCGATGTTATCTCACTCGATATTTTACGAGAGTCACTATCTGTTGCCCTTCCTCACGCTCATTGGGTTGAAGATGAGGAGGGTACTGGTACGTTACCTGCGGGGGAATGGTGGGTTACGGACCCCGTTGAGGGAGCGATAAACTCTATACATGGTTTACAGGACTGGGGTGTAACGGTGACGTTGGTTCGAGACAATGAAATTGTTCTGACTGCGGTGCATTTGCCGATGAGTGGCGATACTTACACTGCTTTGCGCGGTGGCGGTGCATGGCTTAATGACCGCCGCCTGCAGACGTCAACCAAGACCCATTTAAACGCCGCGATGGTCGGCACCGGCCAGGCAATGCCTAATGAGAGCGATGACACATACCGTCGCATGGGAATGTCAGTGATCGCCATGCTGAAAGCGGCGTTGGTGGTCCAGGTATCGGTGCCAGCCACGTTACAACTCATTCAGGTTGCTGCAGGCCGTCAGGATATATTTTGGCAATACAGCCAAGTGCGGTCTGGCTTACTGGCCGGAGCATTATTGGTATCTGAAGCCGGTGGCACAGTCACTGATCTGCAGGGTGCACCGTGGCATTTGGGCAGTCGTAGTTTTCTTGCCAGCACCCCGTCACTTGTAGAGCAAGCCGCGGCGGTTCTCACCTTAATTGCCTAAAAGTATCACGCTAAGGAATACGTATGAAACTTGCTATTTTTGGCGCATCAGGCGCGACCGGCCGCCATTTGGTCAATCAAGCTCTCTCCTCGGGGCATTCTGTTACGGCCTTGGTGCGCACCCCAGACAGTCTGCAGGTTAATCACGTTGGCCTGAAGCTCATCGTCGGTGAACTTTATAATTCGGTTACCGTAGAATCTGTCATACGAGACGCAGATGCCGTTATTAGCGTGCTAGGTGCCCGTAAAGGCAAAGCTCAGAATATTTGTACTGATGGCCTCAGCAAAATTATACCCGCGATGCAAAATGTTGGTGTAAAACGCCTTATTGCTTTGAGCGCTTATGGGGCATCGGAAACACACAACGCCTCTTTGTTTATCCGTTTTGTACGCAGCATAATAAGCGAAAAGATGCGTGATAAGGATGACATGGAAGATTTAGTGAGAGCGAGTCATACCGACTGGACGTTGATACGGCCCCCGATGCTGACGAACGGCGATGCGAGTAAAAATTATCGTTCAGGTATTGATTTGAGGCCGGGTATTACAGGAAGAATATCGCGTGCCGATCTCGCCTCATTTATTCTTCAAACTGTGGTGAGTGGAAGTTATATCCATGAGGCTGCGATAGTTTTACAAGAGTAATACAAACCCATCAACGTTATTCAATACGGCCTGTACTTGCCGTCACAGTTCAGGCTAGCGAAACCAGTCGAGCATAAAGAGTATCTGCTCGAGCCGACCCCCTCTCTCTCACGGGTGCCTTTTACGATTGTTTGAACTGCTCACAGTGTCCGCAGTAGTTCCCATCCAAAAAATAACAACAACGCCTTTTGCAGAGTGAGGTGGCTACGTACAAACGGTGCTGAGAGGTCGTTTACTTTGAACCTGCAAACGCATCGAATAAGAGCATAGCCGTTTGAAAACGCGAGCCGCTGCAACTTCGGGTTGACCCAATTATCCACTCAGCCAACAGCGGGCTTGCGTCACACAAGTTTTGAAAGTAGACGCTCTAGTTCAGCCCGTTCCTGCTCTTGCAGTCGCGTCAGGCGCTTCTCGAAGCTTGAAGACAGTGCCACCGTTGCTGCGTCGAGTGCGCGTCGGCCTTCTGAGGTTAGCACTAACCGGTGTCGGCGCAGGTCTCCCTCATCTATCTCGCGTTGAACGAATTTTTTTGCAACCAGGTTGCGCAAATAAACGGTCACGCTGGCCTTTGGCAACATCAAACGTTTGGCAAGTTCGGCCGGATAGCGGCACGGCTCAATTTCTCCAAGTACAAAAAATTCCTTCGTTTCCAGCCCGAGCGACGCAAGTTGTTCAGCGCATTCGTTCATAACGAGACCAAGTACACGGTGGTTCAAAGCCCAGATGTTTGCAGCATCGCTCATCCATTCCGCCCACATTTACTTATAGTACATAATTGAGATTGTTTATACATATTCTAGTTCCATATTGTACTATATTATCTTCAGTATTATTTTACTTGGGAAACACCACCATGAACACTATCCAATGCACATCCACCACATTTGCGCGTGACACTTTTACCCTCGCCGCCGACCTGTACATGCCTCCCCTTGGGGATCCCATGAAGCGCTATCCTGCACTTGTCATCACAGGACCGGGTAGCAGCGTCAAGGAACAGATCGCCGCAAACTATGCGCGCGCACTGGCAGCGCGGGGGTTCATCGTCCTCACATTCGATCCCACCTATCAAGGGGCGAGTTCCGGCCAGCCACGTGATCTGGAAAGTCCGACGGACCGTATCGCCGATCTGCGCGCTGCTGTCGATTTCCTGATTAGGCAGGACCAGGTTGACGATGGGCGTATTGGCATGCTGGGTGTTTGCGCCGGCGGCGGCTACGCAGCAGCCGGAACGATGATAGACCATCGCGTAAAGGCCTTGGGGGTCGTGGTACCTATTGATATCGGCAATGCTTTTCGAAAAATGCTTGCAGCTGATGACGGCCACAACCGTCTCTTGGACACCGTAGCCGCGCAAGCGATAGACGAAGCCAGCGGCGCCGCACCGGTACTGCATCAATGGATCCCTGATACGTTGGCCGAGGCCAAGGCAGCGGGTATAGTGGACATCGATATGCTGCAGGCTATCACATACTACCGAACCGAGCGCGGACAACACGCGAACTCCACTAATCGCCGCCATTACTTGAGTGATGCGTTAATTCTTGGCTTCGATGCTTTCCATCTGGCGGGAATCCTTCTCACACAGCCGGTGCAAGTTATCGTTGCAGGAAACTCGGCGGAGACAACCGGCTCGTTTGAAGACGGTTACCGACTCGCTGGGTTGGCTCGAGCCGCGCAGCCGGTCATTGAAATCGCAGGCGCGCGCCATTATCAGATGTACGACGTCCCGGAGTACGTCGATCAGGCGGTGGACCATCTCGACCATTTTTTCACGCGTCAGTTGACAGTCACGCACCGTTAGCGCGATGAGCAGCTCGTTGTCGAGTTGCGCGACGGATGGCCTCGGCTGGCAGCCATGCCGAGGAGTCGGAGTTTTTGCTGTCGTTGAAAGGCTGCTTCAGTGGGAAGCGGCCCGTCGACACAGCCATAGTTTCATTCGCATTTAATGTAAGCATGCCGTCGTGGAATGCGAGCATGTTTGTAGATAACGTGAGTAGGGCATTTCCGTCGTTTGCACGTAATTTCAGACGAAAAATGCGTCCAATTATTGATTATAATACTTGATGATTATTACCTGAGCAATCACCCAATACCATAAATTGACATAAACCATTATATCCACTGTTCCGGTGCTAAAACGTTTGAACGAGATGATTTTTTTAAATGAGTAAGCAGGGGGATAATACGCGTGGACGAGATTTATTTAAATCGAGATAAACCACTATAAAGAAATTTCACAACCGCTGAGATAACAACTGTTATCTGAAGTTAATAATATTGCATCATTTGGTAGCCATATTCAAAAAAGACATCACGGGCATTGCTTCACAAAAGAGCCAAGGAAAATAAATATTATGATAAATAACAACACATTACAATTAAACCATAACATTGATTAGAGTAAAAATTGATAATTTACTCCTAAGCAGACATATCAGGCACTGATATTGTCTTATTTTAATCGATAATAAAAAGGGCTAAAAGCATTTCCAATGGGTAATTAAAAACTCTAATAGCTGCGCACGTAAATAATAGACCCCGGCATCTCCCAGCTCATTTTTGTCCGCATAACTTTATTGAGCACCAATCACTAAAATATTGCTTTTGATAGCAGATAATACATTATTCCTCTATCACCAATAAACACTGAATTACAGGATGATAATTAATACATTATTAATATACTTTCGAGAAGGTCACCTTTAATATCCAATTTACCCTCAGCTGAGGTTCCGTGAACGCCCTCAAATAAATCCAAAATATTTAAATACTTAACTGAGTCCCAGGTAAGGAGTCAGTCAATGTACCATCCAAATCAAAAATGATATCCTTTTTTCTGCTCATACATCCCTATCATAGCTTAATGACTAAACGCCAATGCTAACAGGGTAGTTTGTAATTCAAAATAGTTAATCCGAATGGGGGCAAATTTACTGTCAAACAACATTATGTCTCCATCATCTGGATGACATTATTTTCCATCTATTTACATAAACCTGTTCAATGATTTCTCCAAAAAAAGATATAGCCAGCCTATGATATTCTAACTTTATATAATGGGACTTATATAAAGTTAGGATATCATAGGGCGCTTGAGGTAAAATCGTCGCAGGGGATCGCACGCGATCCATGGAATAGAGTGTTTGATTTTGACAGCGCTGTGTCATTTCTACAGCACTAATCCCCACATGAAGTTACAGATTTTACGTAGCGCAACCTCAAGGTTTTTCGGGTAAATAGTGAGCGAAAAATGACGATACCTTCGACGTCTGGCGAATTTCCGATGATAAATGCGCTGCAACCCGATCTTTCAGCGAGGTTGCGCGAGTTTGTTCAAGACAAGGACGCCTTTTCACCTAACACTTGGCGACAACTGCTTAGCGTGATGCGGATCTCTGCGCGCTGGTCGCAAGAACATGCCCGAAGCTTTTTACCCATGTCATCTGCGGATTTGCGCGATTACTTGTCGTTTTTGCAGGCAAGCGGCCGTGCGTCGACCACCATTGCAACACACGCCTCTCTCATTTCAATGTTACACCGTCACGCTGGAATTATTCCTCCTAATGCCTCACCGCTTGTTTTTCGTACCTTGCGTAAAATTAACAGGTCAGCAGTGGTCGCAGGCGAGCGTACGGGACAAGCACTGCCATTTTGCCTAACAGATTTGCTCGTCCTGGATCAGACATGGTCAGATTCAATACAACTTCGTGATGTTCGAAACCTGGCTTTTCTACATGTGGCGTACAGTACGCTGCTGCGCATCAGCGAGTTGGCGCGTTTACGCGTGTCAGACATATCCCGTGCCGAAGATGGACGTATTATTCTTAACGTGTCCTGGACAAAAACAGTGGTGCAGACCGGTGGACTCGTCAAAGCATTGAGTGCTGCATCAAGCCGGCGCCTAACAGAGTGGATAAATATGGCCGGATTACAGGCAGAATCAGAAGCATTTTTATTCTGCCCAGTGCATCGCTCTAATCAGGCCACTGTCATTTCCGTAAACCCAATAAGCACACCCGCGATTGAGACCATTTTTGCTCAAGCATGGAAAACGGCCGGTTCTTCACTCTATTCCAAAGCCAATAAAGGGCGATATAGCGGTTGGACCGGTCACAGTGCGCGTGTAGGTGCAGCTCAGGACATGGCCAAAAATGGATATGCAGTAGCACAAATAATGCAGGAAGGAACCTGGAAAAAACCAGAAACACTGATGCGCTATCTTAGAAACGTGGAGGCACATAAAGGCGCTATGGTGGATTTAATGGAGCATAATATGGGAAAAGGTAGAAAAATTTAATTGCTCTAGTAGATTAACCACTCGTAAACAATTCCAAAAAGCTAAATCATGTTTAAAAAAATATTTCAACCCACCAAGGCTAACCATTATAAAATACAGTTTTAATAATTAAAATCAAACGTCAAAGTTTATATTTTAAACCAGCCATAGTGCATTTTTAGCTCGCATATTGAACAAATCCCATAATACTTTATCAACTTCAATTACTCAGCATCTAATATCTTTATATCTACATAATCCTATTGCCAGCTGTAAAACGTGGTATTAGAGATAGAATGCCTACGAGCAAAGCTATTGAGTAAACTACCAGCTTTAGTTTTGCATAGTGCATTAATGATATGTTGCTCAACAAAAGCTAATTCATGGTGTTATTCGTATAATCCATATGAACATGTTCATACTGTAGTATGTAATTATTAATGGGAACCATATCGCACTAATTAAATTAATTAACATGTTACGTACAATAAACATACCAATCCTGCAATATTTGTAGGGAAGAAGCCTCAGTTTATCATATTATATTTCAGCCTTTTAGGCATATATCAGGCTGGGCAAGCACGGTCTGGACTCTCTATCATGACAACCATATCGGTGTTCATATGATAAATGTTTTTAATAAAAGAGGTGTTGAGTGGCTTACTACAACAATGAAGAAGGAGGGCATTTGGATGAACAGCTAAACGCTCTTCATGGCAAAGGTCGTATTCCTGTATGCATCCGTGGCCCGATGACTAAACAATCGCGTTGGCAACGCGAGTCACAAAAGTCAGGGGTGCATTATGGTAAACCTCGGGAAGAGGATGATATGGGGCGCTACAATGATGCTTCAGGTCGGACCGGTGTTTGCTACACTGCAGATCATTCAGTCACTGCAATTGCTGAATCTTATGGGCGTCAATACCAAAAGACACCAAATAAATTCAGTATTGGGGAAGATGAGCTATCACGGGCAAATATTTGCACACTGGAAACTACCCGAGAAACAAAGACCGTAGACATGGACCGCCTGTTACCTTTATTACATATTACAGTAGATAAAGTTACAGGTGATAACCAAACCACAACGCGTCAGATTGTGAATTGGGCTTCTAATGGGAAAAAAGGTTTTGATGGTGTGACTTACCGTTCAAGACATCTTCCCGTTGGAACATGTACGGCTTGGTGGTGGAACGATGGGGCTGATAATCCTCTTGCCACAATTGAAATGGTGCCTGTAAGTAAATTCAAGGACCGTGATACTGCTTGTTTTCCTGCTGGGTGGGGATACAACGATATTGAAGGAGTTGAAATAATTACAGAAACACTCGATTTTAAGATTACACCAAACAACCCTGACTGATAAAAAGGTGGCAGCTTTTACTGCCACCTTAACCGGCCTGTTTACCCAACGATTTTGCCTGGGAAAGAATATTGCTCAATTGCCTTTCATTAGCCAGCCCCTCTCTAAGAAGCTCGATAACAGACTTTGAACTATCTTCAAAAAAAGCCATTGAGGTAAAGAATGAGGTCTTTGTTACAGGACTAAGATTTTCAGGTAATGCATTAAGTATATCCTCAAAGTGAGGGAGTACCTGATTCCCATTAAACTGAAATACCGGGAATAGATTTTCTTTCGCAGGTTTCACGGCCAAAAGCTTACCTGACTTGACATAATTATTAACGGTCTGCCTTGAAACACCCAATAAATCAGCGACCTCACTAGCCCTTAGTGTTCCGCCCATTCGATCAAGCATTTGATAAAATGCTAAAGCACCTTCGGCACGACGTTGTATTTTCATTCTTTCACGCTTATCTGCGCGAGAAGAACCTGCTAAATAGTGCAGGAAGACTTGATGCATAAGCTCAGAATCATCAAGCTGCAAAGCAGTACCTAATGAAAACTCAGTCCCCATTTCTTCTACTACTTTGCTGATTAAGTTCTCAATACGACCATGAAGGATCGTATTTAGACTCGAAGCATGTTTGGTGCCAGTACGTTGAGCATGTGCTGTCATAACCCCCCCCCTTGATTTACAGTTATAATACAGCAGCTAATGCTAACTGTAAAGATCAAAATTCACTCACTATCCGTACATAACTTGAAGTCATTACTCTGGGTTTCCTGTAAGTATTGAAGTACATACTCATCTCGTTCCCTGAATAACGTTGCCACCTTCTTCCCTCGCACCTGCACATCTAACTTCTTGATGCTTGACCATTCCGCTGTTCCAAAAGAATGTCATCCTGAGTTCGTATATGAACCATTTTGACTGTACGTAAGTCATATCCCGCTGCCTCTAAAAGGAGGACAAGAATGGAAACACTCATATCACCTTTCACCAGTGTTTCCATGCGCACAACGGTCACACGTGAAACCCCTGCTATTTCGGCCAGTTTGCCTGCGACAGGCCTGCTTCGGACCTTGCTACCTTAAGCATTTCTGCAACATCATAAAGTGTAGTTATATGTGCCTCTTGGGATACTATAAACACAGTACAGAACAATAAAGTATCCCATGGGATGCATATTTCGATTTTTATACGAAGGCTAACTATGAAGGAGATTCTAGAAAGAAAAATTATGAAGTGAAAATGGGGATGTCCTCATATTAAGACATTACTAATATCGGGGAGCAGGTCAGCTACTTTGTACTAAAAACAAGTATAGATATGAAACATCGAACTTGGCAGGTTAGCTAATACGACAGCAATGAACTAATGAATCAACACATACAATTTAACATAATCAATATTATGCGCACCATGATATATCAATAATTTACAATGGGTTATTCAATCTTAAAACATAATCAACAGTTAAGAACCCTTCAGGTTCAAGCTGCGAAAGGTATTGTCCGAATGCTGCCTAATCCATTTTCAAGATGCAACGTTTACTGGAGTATTTATTGTAATGTTGATGAAGTCGATTTACCTATTTGTACCAACCGAGACAACAACATTTTCTATGATCGGGCATCTGGATGCAGTACCTAGCAAATAAATCAGCCTCGAGTAAAATCCTTAATCAGCGACGAGCAAGCAAAAGTATATTGGTGTTGATCCGCTGCTGAAGAATACTTAATGTTTGCGGAGTTATTTGCTCCGGATACAAATCCTTGGCTATAGCAACAAAGTTAGCACCTACCTCACGCGCATTTTCAATATTGATAATAAACATCAACAGCATTAGGCATTGTGATTCTTCTTTTTTATACGTTGGCGGCTGGCGCTCTCTTCATAGCGCAGGATATCGTCCAGACTCTCTATCTTTGGTTTAAAGAGTTCATTCAGTTCTTTAACACGCCCAAGAACCATAGCAACCCGAACAACTGTCTCAAACCCTACGTTCCGCCCAGCCTCAATATTAGACACGGTGATCTTCCCCCTTCATTCAGTACCGCTGTAAAGTAGAGTTTTCGGTCCTTCTTTTCCGCCAAAAAGAGGTCATTCGTTATGAAAAAGACGCGTTATACCGAAGAACAGATTGCATTTGCACTCAAACAGGCTGAAACAGGCACTCGGGTCGAGGAAGTCTGCAGAAAGATGGGGATTTCTGAGGCAACATTTTACAATTGGAAGAAGAGATTCGGGGGCATGGGCGTCGCAGAATTACGCCGTCTTCGACAGCTTGAGGAAGAGAATCAGCGCCTCAAGCGACTGGTGGCTGATCTGAGTCTGGACAAGGAGATGCTGCAGGATGTCATCCGAAAAAAGCTCTGAGGCCGCTGCAGAAGCGCGATGCTGTGGAATATCTGCTGGCGGCGTACCGTATCGGCGTACGCAGAGGGTGCAGGCTGATGATGCAAAGTCGCACTGTATACAACTATCGTAGCCATCGCGATGATCGGGCAATTACTCATCGGATACGGGAAATTGCTGAAACACGGATCCGTTATGGCTACGAGCGCATTCATATTCTTCTGCGTCGTGAAGGCTGGCTGGTTAACCGTAAAAAACACACCGTATTTACTGCCTTGAGGGGCTCAATCTGCGTTCGAAGCGTCCACGGCGGCATGTGACCGCCAGACACAGGAAGGGACAGCCTCAGGTACTCGCTGTAGATCAGTGCTGGAGCATGGATTTCGTTGCTGATAATCTGTTCTATGGGCGTAGGATCAGGGCGCTAACTATAGTGGATAATTTTAGTCGGGAATGTCTGGCGATCGAGGTCGGCCAGGGGTTGCGTGGCGATGATGTGGTGGCTGTCATGGACCGATTAAAACAGTCTCTGGGACGTATTCCTCAAAGGCTACAGACAGACAACGGCAGTGAGTTTATCTCGAAATCGATGGACCGGTGGGCATATGAAAACCAGGTGACGATGGACTTCTCGCGCCCGGGAAAGCCTACTGATAATGCTTTTATCGAGTCATTTAATGGCAGCCTGAGGGATGAATGTCTGAACGTACACTGGTTCCTGTCCCTGGAAGATGCGCAGGGGAAAATCGAACACTGGCGGCAGGAATATAATCATTTTCGCCCGCATTCCTCGTTAAATAACCTGACTCCAGCAGAATTTGTCCGAAATCACCAAAAAGGTCCGGATCTCTGATTTAGCCTGGTACGGATATTGGGGGGAGGTCAAGAAACCGGAAATCTCAAAAAGTGTGTGGAACTAAAGCTGGGATACTTAAAGTACAACTTTGTGTCCGATCAGTATTCCGGCTTTCATGGCATCGTTATACCGGGGACGCTGAGGGACTCTATCTTTGTGCTGGAAGGTCTTCTGGAACAGGAGACCGGGCTGAATCCAACCGAAATTATGACAGATACAGCAGGTGCCAGCGATCTTGTCTTTGGCCTTTTCTGGCTGCTGGGATACCAGTTTTCGCCGCGCCTGGCTGATGCCGGTGCTTCGGTTTTCTGGCGAAAATAGTAAACTTAATTTATTCCTATACGGGATAAATTATTTTATGAACAGAAAAAGCATAGTGAGAAACAGTCCCATTAAACTGATAAAGGTGGCACGCTTCATTCATAAGTGAAGTATAAAGAGACTCCCCCATCACCTTCTGGAATAATGCTCTATTTAAATATATTAAATCATAAAATTTAAACTGTCTCTTTAATTCTTCATCAAAATTATAAAAACCGTCAATAACAAAACCGCTTTCAGTCAATGCTACGCATAATGGATCGACCTTTACAAGCTTGCTAGCTGGATATGTTTTCATCCAGTTAGTGAAGGCCATCCGTCCACCAGATTTCATAACTCTTGAAAGTTCTTTGCTGAGTTGATTATAGTTACTAGCGTGCTGAACGCAATCCAGACCAACAAGAATATCCAGGCTATTGCTGTTGTAAGGCAGATGGTTGAAATCCGCCACATCAAAATTAATTTTTTTATCAAAATGATTATTTTTAGCCATGTTAATTGCAACGGGGCTTATATCTGTTGCAGTCAAAGAACAGTTTAAGGCGTCAGATAATAACTTTGAAAATGCACCGCTACCACATCCTATTTCAGCGGCCATACAAATATTTTTATTCAACTTTAACTTCTGAATTATCCATCTAAGTGCATTATGTCCAACAAAAGAAAACTGACCCTCATTTTGTACAAAATCTTTTCCCAAGACATGTTTCAGACAAGACTGAAACAGAGTGCCATCACTCACACTGCTGTGTATCGTATTATAGGCCTGCACAGTACCACTTATACTGTCATTATTTATCAGTATGCGTTGTTTCATGTTTTAATCCGCAATCAATCATTTGTTCAATACAAAACGGAGTGGATATAAATTTCCGATGACTACTTTCAGTCAGAAACGATATGAGGTTTTCGGGTGTCATTATCTTTTCAAGCGTTTCATACAATGTGTCAACGTATTCCTGAAGCGCCATACCAGAAATAGACTTATCAATATCCTCCCGAAATTTGAGTTCTGCTCCCAATTTCTGGAGAAGATATTTGGTGAAATCGATGCCGTTTCGTGGCCGAAATGCAAATGAGATGTGCAATGAATGGCTACCGCAGGGCTCGGGGGCATGCCAGTAGCCCCTGGGCAGGTACAGGAAGTCATTTTCTTCCAGTGTCAGGCTTTCTGAGGGGGGCGAAAATGGGGGAGGCAATTCGTGTTTATTGTCACTGACCGGAGAGTTGAACGTGGGTGTCCATATATTCCATTTTTTTTTGCCGCTGAGCTGAAAAATCAGCGTCTCACTATTATCCCAGTGAGTAGTAAATCCCTTGCTGCTTCCGGTACTGAAGAATGCAGTAGCTCCTGTTCGCTCCTGAAATTCCGTGGCTATAGCACCGGCAAGATGACCAACCTGTGCAGATAAATCCTCGATGAAATCGATGGCCAGAGTTACACCAGAACTTACCGCTTCCATAACTCGTTCGGGCGCAATTTTTACGATGCGCTGACCAAGAGCTGTGGGCCCTTCCTCGTGATAACCTGCGGGATTTAAGGGTTTTCCATCCTGGACAAGGCGACAACGGGGGAAGGACAATCGGCGTGTGTTCAGAATGTCCTGCAGATCGCCAAGGGTCAAAATGCTTCCTGCAGCGGTTTCGGCTAACCGCGTTCGGTAAAGAGTCTTTTGTGAATAATGAGACAGTAAATCCCTGTAATTATCAGCCCCCAGAAGAGACGACAGGGTCGGAGGTGCTGGAGTTCGAGTCATATCAACCTCTCTCGGTGAATGCGTCTGGATAAGTTTTTGCGTAATAGCCCTGCATCTCCACTTCTTCCAGCGACAGGGCGTTTTTAAGATGCCATGACCATAACAGTATGGGCGCCACTAGGATCACTGCTATACCAGACAGAACTGCGAAAGGAATGACTCCGAGCCAGTGCATATACCAGCCTGCAATAATGACACCGAAGGGATTTGCAAGGCTTGAGAGGAATGCAGCCATCGCACTCATCCGTGTCCGGTAGTTCCCAGGAGTAGCCGTGGCACGTAGGGTACTCAGGTTCACATTGATAAAAATAAATGCCAGACCACTAAAAAATGCGAGTCCTATTGAAAGGTAGATAGTCGGTGCCAGCACAGTACCGATGACACTACAACCCAAGAGTAGAAACCCTGTAACAACATTCCAAAACCGTCCAATGCAGCTCTGCAGCAGAGTATTAAGGTACAGACTGCCTGTGAGCAGGCCGAGAGCAAACGAAAATTCATATGCCCCTAGATAAGAAGCGCTCAGATGAAGTTCAGTACTGATCCAGTAAGGAATCGTGACAGAAAAAAAGGGAAACATAGTGAAATTGATCAAGGCAGAAATAATAGCAATATGCAGTTCTGGCTTTACACGATACATAGCCATGAATCCGCCACGCGTTTTACTGAACCAGCTTTCATGCTCACAGATTGCCGATGCGGTCAGAGATCCTTTTCCCATAAGTCGAAGAAATGTCAGTGCTGACGAGCTCTGAAGAAGGGCTGCAGTAAACAGTGCAAACCCAATACTGACAAAAGATATCAGTGTTGCTGCAATTACAGGTCCCGTCAGCATAATTACCGAGTTGATGGCTGAGCGACGGGAAATTGCCTTGGATACATATCCTTCTCCAACCAGATCCGGAATAAGCCCCATAATCGTGGGTTCTCTGACTGCAATGACCGCACTCATACTGATAAGACCCACGGTTACAGCAGCCAGATGAAACTCCCCGCCAACGCCGGCAAGGCAGAACAGCGACATTATCGCCAGAATGATTATCTGGCAGATGAATATGAATTTAACCCTGTTGAACTGATCGCCAAGTGAGGCAAGAAATGGCTTGAGATATACCTCCGCAGCCACTGAAAAAGCAATCAGTGATGAAAATGCAACAGCAGAATTAGTTTCCTGCAGACACCACCATGCCAGAGCTAGGCGAAAGATATGCCCGGCAATCTGGCTGAGAGAGGTACCGGTCTGCAGCAGAAAAAAAACGGGTCCGAGGCTTTGAAAGCGATCAGTCATCATGTAAAGCATCCATGTTCTGTAATCGTAGTTTTTCAGCCTGTGTGAGCCTCATTACCCCGCCTTTCAGGCTAAAAGCCTCGCTGAAACCCTGGTCCTGGAGAAACAATGCCGCCCGGAGGCTGCGGCTACCAGATTTACAGTAACAAACGATGGGGTGATCGCGAGGAAGCATATCAATATGATCCGGGAGCTCCCGTAAAGGGATGTGCAAACCTCCTATAGAAACAAATTCCCGCTCTGCTGACTCCCTGACATCCAATAACAGCATTTCAGGCCGGCGTATCTTCATCTCCAGTAAAAGGGATAAATCAATATTCTCAGAAGACTCTGGTGGATTGTTTTTTACCGCAGACGTGATATTCCGGCGAGGCTTTAACCGCAGCTGGGAGGTGCGGTTATTAAGAGCATCCCATGTCATGACTCTGTCACTGAGAACCTCACCTAGGCCTGTGACCAGTTTCAGGACCTCTCCAGCCTGCAAAGTACCGAGAACGCCGGGTAATACACCAAGAACGCCAGCATCACTGCAGTTTTCTCGTAATTCGGCTTGCGGTGGCTCGGGAAATAGATCTCGATAGCTAAGCACTTCCTGATCCTTTCCAGGATAATGGAAAACCGCCAGCTGTCCTTCGTACTGAAAAATAGAGGCATAGACCAAAGGGGTTTTTAGTTCGCCACAGATGTCATTGAGCAGATATTTCGCATCAAAATTATCCGTGCAATCAACAACAATGTCGAACCGCCGGACAAGAGTTCTAGCATTCTCCCTGCTGACTTTTTCCGGAAAAATCTCAATGGAAATAAAGGGGTTCAGCGCGCTGATACGTTCACCAGCCTTTTCTGCTTTACTCTCCCCGATATTTCTATGACTGAACAGCACCTGACGTGGGAGGTTACTACAGCTAATCGTATCGTGATCGGCAATCCCAATATGGCCAATACCGGCACCGGCGAGGTACTGTAGACAAGGAGCGCCAAGACCACCGCTCCCAATAACGAGGACCCGGGCAGCTTTCAGCTTCAACTGCGTCTGTTCGTTAAAACCGGGCAATGAGAAATGCCTTAAGTAGTATTCCTTTTCATCAGTAGATAATGAGTGTTGCATTTTAGCCTCCAGCTACAGCGGCAATGATTTGAATTCGCGAGTTTTCCTGCACCGGCATTGTTAAATCGTCAATCATCTCGTCATTAACAAAGATGTTTACGAAATTTCTTACCGTGCTGTCGTTGTTAAAGATCTGGGTTTTCAGCATGGGATAGCTTTGCACAAGAGACTCCAGAGCTTGCCCGAGCGTCAGAGCCGTACAGACAAATTCATCTGTCAGCGTGGTGTACTGCATCAACTGCCTCGGCAGAATTAATTTAGCCATAATGTATTTCCTCCCCCATCATCCTTACGATGCCCTTGCCTGTCTCGGTCAACTCCTTCATTTCCATTAACTGAGTCATGCATCCTGCGTAGTATTTCTCCAGAAAGAAAAGTCGTTCAGCTTCCTCTGAAGAAATGCAACCGTTGGTTTTCTTTCTCCTGTAATACACAAGCGTGCAGGCGGCAAAATGCGAAGCAAAAATGACCCCTCGGGCATCTTTGTTTTTGGTTCCGGAGGGCAACGTGTAATATTTTTCCTGGGTAGCCTCATAAAAATGGTTCATTTCACAAAGCATCCCCAACCAGACATGTGCATTTTCATGGATCAGGACTTCGGCTAGCCAGTGTTCACTCTTGAAAGCTTTATCACCTAAAAAAATCACTTGCGGGATATGATGATTGGTCAGACTGACCATATTTTTCCCCGCACTGAGTTTTCTGTAATTGACCGGCAATGAGAAGTAGATCTCCCATTCGGGGACAATGGTAATAATCGCTCTGATGGCTTCGTTAACCGCGAGTTCTTCTTGCGCAGAAAGCATGGCATATTCCGGATATTCAATTCCCAGTGCAGCATTCCTGTGTTGCACTGGGGCTTCAATTACATCCGGACTGAGGTAATCAGCAATCCGCGTAAAAGCATTCAGCGCAATATGACGATAATGCGCTGTTAAAGTAATCAGAATTTGTGCATTAAAGGAGCCAGAGATCATTGGCACGCCACATATTTTGTCGATAAGGCTAATTGACGGGGTATTCATGGGAACTCCTGGTGGTCAGAAATGGCTGTTCACGGAAAAAACTCACTACATCACGACTTTTTAGCCGATATTTATCCATCTGGCTGAACAGGTCGCAAAGAGCCTGATTTTGACCATTCATCAGAACGTGAGATCTTTTTTTCAGGTAGCTGACTGTACGATCGCCAAACCACATATTCGTCAGTTCTTCCATTATCTGACGGCATATTTCAGGCGTTAGAATTGATAAATCGACAGCATCATTTAGCAATGATTCCAAGTGGACAAGAGGTTCGCTTACCGGAAACCAAGGTGTTTCTGTGCTATGCACCAAGGCAACATAATCGTCCGGTAAATCTTCATTCTCAACGAACTGCTGAAAAACAGAACCATAGCCCTGCATTCCCAATGCGTGCATCTCTGCGGCCCTGATGGCCCCCATTGAGCTCAGTCCCCAGACCTGCCAGCCGAGACTCAGCGCATTTTTGATCTCGACATGGGACACAGCGGGAAAGTCGTGATAGGTTCCATCCACGATAACAATGATAGACGGTAACTCCTGTTCGATAAGCTGTTGAATGTCTCCACGTCTTACCGGAGGTAACACCTGGGTGCTAGGCGGGATAAAGTCACTCAGCTCTAGGTTGTAAGATGTGGGGCCGATATAAAGGAATAGAGTATCGTTATGCATCTTTACACCCAAAACGTAGCTTTTTGCGACGGAAAGCTTCCAAGAAGCGTGGTCCAACTCTCTGCATCTCGCTTTCGATAAACTCAGCATATGGCACAACCACACGCGCCACACTGAATGGAAAACCTGGTGGACTGAGTTCGTATACAAAACAATGATGTATGTCCTGATCCGCCATTCGGGTTTTAATACCCAGCCAAAGAGCATCCAGAGTATCCGGTGGAGAAAAGAACTCTTCTTCATCGAGGAAGGAAGTTATACGATCACTGCTCAGTATCGTTCTTCGAAGGTCACTGACAATTTCTTGTTCATTTAACTTCGAATTAGCCTGATAAAAGTTAATTCTTTTAACAATATCATCCCGTCCGCCGTGAATATGGGTTAGCCGGCTCTGTGCTGCCTCAGTTATCGCCCGGGTTGCTGCAATTTCTGCATCGGGATGCAAACCATAGCCATCCGCGACAGAAATCGGACTGTCGATATCAGGCTCGAGAACAAAGGCAGAGTAGAATGGCAATTTCCAGATATTGGTTGTTTTACGCAGCGCTAACAGCAAACCGGCAGCCTCGACTTTCTGACGCAGCAGTCTAACCACTTCTGGCTCTGTTGAAATATCCACAAGAGCTGAGTGATGATAAAGGCTGTCAAACGATTTAACATCACGCTCAAGGACTTCGCATACTCCGTGAACTACGGCCTCTATCAGGGAATTCCCTAAGCAAAGACCATTTGTTGTTGTACCACCATAAAACGAGCGCTGACCTTCGAGATTAACTGGGTGAAAAATGAGCTCTGCGGGAATTAATGCGGTTAATCCGCTGATGATATCGGTGGCTTCAACGCAGTTAACTTCTTCATCCTGCGAGAAAGTTATACCCATTTTCGTACCAAAGGCGGAGAATGGCAGGCCTGGCGGTAGAGAAGCCTGAACATCCTTGAGCTGGCATTTTTTGATGCGGTGTTGATGCTTTTTACCTTCTGCCAGAGAGAACTCTATAGACTCCATGAACGCGCCAATTTTTGCTTCACTGGCCAGAAGCCCTTTTCCATTGTGTACATTCAGCGACCCACGGGCAGCATAAGGTCTAATTCCTGCATACACAGGCATACCAATTTTATCGAGCCAGGTGATATCTGTTACCCTTGTCACCCCCATTGTTCTGGCTACTTGTCGCGCAAGCACCAGAGACTCTTCCGCAGTACGAATCCTCATACTTGAACTGAGTTTGTACATACCATCTCCTGTATTAAAACTGCTCTGTAATATTCAACAGAGCAGTATATTTTGCTCAATATTAATTAATCGTCGTAGGTAATCAGATCGTTGTTTGCGTTATGGCCTCCTAAGCCACCACCAATGCCAACCGCGGCTTGTTGCTCAAAAAACTCCACAAGTTCAGAGGAAATATCTTCAGAGATATTCAGGTTCAGAGAGTTCGAAGTCTCATTCATAATTTAAACCTCATTAATTTCGATTAATAATAATATTATAAACCAGAGCCATTGCTTGGCCCTCATCGAGAGTAGTTTGTTTATTGCTAAAAAGTAAAATATCAATTCACGATTACATTAATAATTACCTTTAAATTTGAATGCGATCACGAATCAAAACATTTAGCAGAATTTAACTTATATTTTTTTAATTAAATTCTTTTAGAAATAACCCCATCCCACTGATAAGAGTAGGGTTTAATTTTTGCATGAAAATTAATATAAAATTCAATGTCTACAACAGCAGTTCAATAGGAATTTTCTATTTGAGTTCTGTGACTTTTATAAATAAGCGATAACTAATTATGGAGGATTTTAAAGTTTCTCATTATATTTCATAGTAAAAGGAATGCCTTTAGGGGGTTGATACATTCTCTTTCATACTTGAATAATAATTCCTAAGATTAGACTTTATTAGCTTGATGCTTAACATCAATGCTCACTTGATTCTATTCCATGGCAATCGTCTGGTGACGAATTGCAGGGAAATTACCGACATCAGTACCACATTGAACATTCCGATAATTCTAATCACCATAAGTCTAACTGACTACAACATACAAATATTAATTTTTCACTTGGATATTTTGGAACTATCAGAGAAAGTGTCAAATAAATATTTTCGCAATCACATTTACCCTAGTTAATTTGATATGGAAACCTGAACGTTTCCAGAACTTGCTTCTGAGCTAGCAAGAGATTAAACAAGCACAGATGGCGCGACATTACGTGAATTTTTGGTATATCCAAAAGATATTAAAGTCATCAACTTTAATACTCCTCGCCCATAATTTTATTTCTATTAATTGAAACTAATAAGAAACCACAGAAACGGCAGATGTGGAAATATATAATATGGAGTATTAGAAGCGCTATGTAGATGCGCGCCTGATGGAGGATGTCCGTAATATATACAGAGAAAGGTTTTGGCCAGATATTGCAGGATATTATTTAAAGTACTGAACCTGCATAGTTTGGTATAGGGCGGATAAGCCAACCCGCCACCAACTGAAAAAGCAGGGTGTGGAGACCGGCTGGTAATAAAAAAACCAACCAGCAGGGGCATTAAAATCGAGCATGCTCCTGAGCAGCCCTGATTTTCTTGATGAAGTCAGAATTTTGTCCTTCAGACTCTATGCGATCAAGCCGTTGTTTAATAACCTCCTCCTCGCCAATAAACTCACTCAGCTTAGTGAGCTCCAGACTCAGATAAAGGCCTTTATCACTGCTGATGACGTGCCCTCTTAAGCGCAAAAGCAGTTCCAATAGCCTCTCGTCGGTTTGGATAACTTTTTCGGCCCACGTTTTGACGCGTTCTATGTTTCCGATGTCTTTCTAGGCATAAAGGTACGACAGGAGATCGTTCGTTTTTAAAAGAATGGTCGAAATTTCATCCTGGTTCAGCCGTTCAGCCGTTCAGCCGTTCAGCAAGCCTTGGCAACACTGCTCCCAGTTCTTCGTTTAACAACACCCGATCATCTATCGACGCTGGCCGGTCGCCGACCAGCCCGTTTTGCCACATAAGATGCCGCACATACCTTGCAATCCATGACCAGGCGTTCCCCTTGACACAGATATCCTGAAGGTTTGAGGTGATCGAAATAGAGCGTTATGCATGATTCAGCACCCATGACTAATATGCTGATGTTATATGAAGGGGGAATCGCAGACGGTCCCCAGTACTCTGCTACGGGGTCCGACTCTCAATGTCCGTATGTGGATGCATAGCTTCAACTAATTGATAGGTTCTGCCTATCTTGACATTCAGATCGCCGCGGCTAATCCAGTCATACATTCTGGCGGCATGAGCTCGCAACGCGTCGGAGTACACGGTGTCGGCTCACCTGAATAAACATAATCAATACATTTGAAATCTGGGATGTGAATCAAAACAACTCACTTAATAACAACGATGACATATAATTCATTCTCTAATAAATCCAAGTATATATATTTTTTATTATATAAAACCACTCAAATTAATCATTAAAAAACATAGGGATCGCTCGCGGTAATGCATATTGATTAACTTATATTCCTGTTGTTTATAAATTTGACCAACCCTTGGGGTGGAATATAACACCTCCTGTAATCACAACAACTCAAACTTATTAAGAGCGAAAGATAATGGAAATAATCTATGCTTTTTTGTTTAAATACGGATATATCTTGCTTATTCTTGCCTTTTGGATGAATGCATATCTTGCCCACAGGAAATACGACCACTATAACACAATGAAAATACTAGGAAAATGGTATGATCTGGAGCGCCGTAGCGCCACAGAAGACAAGGCCAAGACACTTGATAATTACATTAAAAAATCGCGCAAAAAAAGTAAATTGGCATCTTTATGGGCGCTTATTGTTTCAGGTTTTTTTGCTTTTATAATCATGATTCAAATTCTTGAAAATTATTTATTTAAGTAAACACTGTCTTTGCTAGAAATTTTCAACTTTCACTACAGCCAGGGTTCGCCCTATCTGCCAGGTTATTTAGGGCGCTTTATTATTGTCGTACTGGCCATCAGCAAACGAGAGCCCAGTGATGTCTACAACTTGGCTAACGAAAGTGTACGATAATAATAATATTAATTGGTGTTATATAAGAATCAACAGTACAAAGTAATTAGGAATTACATGCTTTACATGTATCCACTTTTGACGTTATTTATTATCCCTATTGACACAAGAATGTATTTATCTCTTGCATCCTCTGGCACTGAGTGTAAAGTTTTCAACCGTACCCAGTCTATGTTTAACAATATACCTCAAAATAGTCACATGGCATCAGGCACATGCATGCTTATTTTTTAATATTAGAAGTACTAATAAATAAATTAAGAAGTCGTTAAACATTCAATAAGATGAAATCCACTGAGAATATTTCAGGTATCAAGGGCGCACTCGACTGCTTGCCCATTTTTCAACGGTTAACATTCCCCTGGCAGCGCTCACGCGTTGCCAATATCCTGGTTCAAGGCTGCCATTACCTACGCAAGGAGATTTACCTACACCGGTTGGCTAATGGTTTCTATCTTAATAATCATACAATCCAGCCCTCATACGATTTTTCATAGACCTCCAGCATCGAACTACCCAGCTCCGCCTGCTTCAGGAATGATGCAGCTTAGCAGCGTCTTGACCACAACCATTGAACTGGCTGGTTTATTGCCGGGGCAGTGTGGCCCGGTGCTGTGTCCTTAGGCCGAATTGCGGTTGTTACGCCCGCGGGCGCTGTAATAACAGCAATAGTGGGCGGACTTAGGCCTACTGAAGCTGGAAGTAGCAGCGACCAAGTACCTGGTCGTGATGTCCCTGCTATTTGAAAGAAACTACAGTGTGAGCGTATCTGGTTAGCAAGGCTGGCAGGCAGGAGCTCTCATAAGGCTATCAGTTCATGATTATTGATAGATGAGCCAATATAAAAGTCTTGTGAGGCCTTAGTCCGAATTGCAAATGAAAGCCCAGACATTTCGAGAAATTGCTGCTCAAAACCGACGTACGCTTCGCGCCATGAGACATTCGACAAGCTTTTTATGGTCTAGTGTCGTGCTTCGTCGTAGCGGGTTCTGGTCTTCCAGCTGCGGTAAATACTCCTCATCCATTTAAACGCCAGAGCCCGGATGGCTGACTGATGCGACTTACCTTTTTCTCGCTGGCTATAGTAATAAAGTCTGGTCCAGTATGATGAATAAACCCTCTGAGCAATCCATTCGACAAAGGTCTGTCTTACAAACTTGGCACATTGCCTCTTCAGGGGAGTGTGTATCATGCCGGAATTCTGTTTCTGAATGGAAAAGGATTTTGGGTCAGGGTCAGCTTAATTCATTCCTACTCACTATTTTAATCAACGCTGTTATTTGACCAGCTCCCCGCTGCCTCGCCACCGTTTGATTTCTGTCACCATAATCAGGTAGTGGGTGGGATTTTAAACTGGACACTGACAGATTAAGAACGCCAACAAACGAAGGAATAATCCGGTTGTATTAGCGTTTAGATTTCTTATTTACAGTCATTGCTGGGTGCTTTCCCCTCATCGATAAGCTAACAGGTGCTTGACACATTTCACCACCATACCTAGATTGAATAGGTATAGTTTAGAAAGCTAATACACAATGACGTAACGGTTAACAAACCGTAAAAATGCCTGTGCTGGCCAGCCGGACAATCTCGATAACATTTCATAAAATTGAGTTTATCAATGAATTCATCTAACGAAGGAAGTGTAAGGCATTCACCTATTCATAAATTGGGCATGCTGGGGTTTGGGGTTCTACTGATCATCGCAGGTGCAGTACTCGCGTCACTTGGATTCAAACTGGTTAGGCTGCATGGCAGTCCCTATTATCTGATTATCGGGGGAGTTTGGTTGCTATCCGGACTGCTGACGTTATTGCGGCGGAGTTCAGGCATCTATCTGTATATTTTGAGTTTTATCGCCACTCTCGTATGGGCACTGTGGGAATCAGGGCTCAATGGTTGGGCGTTAGTACCGCGTCTGGATCTGCCATTACTGTTCTTGCTGTTTGCTGTATTACTCATGCCTGCCCGCAGTTCGGAAGATAAAAAAGCCTATCGGCGTTACGGCGTGGCGCTTTTCGTGTTTACCGTCGCCGGCTTGGGTGTTGCCGTGCCGTTGGCGCAAAAGCCTTACTCCGTCGAAACGGCAACCACACAACCTGGCAGCTATTTTGACGAGGTAACTAAACCTGCTTCGCAAGATTGGCCGACCTACGGCGGTGGCCACGGCGCACAGCGTTTCTCAGCACTGTCGCAGATTACGCCAGCAAATGTGAGTCAACTACATCGCGTCTGGACCTACCGTACCGGCGAGGATCACAGTCCTAATTTTGGCAATGAGCTGACGCCTATCAAGGTTGGCGATACAGTTTACGGGTGTACCATTAGACATAAAATTTTCGCCGTTAATGCGGCCAGCGGAAAACAGATTTGGATGTTCGACCCAAAGACCCCTGCAGAATTTTCTCCGCCTAACTCAGCCTGCCGCGGGGTGTCGTATTATGCCAATCCACAGGCGCAGGCAGGTAAAATGTGCGCCGCACGTATTATTGTCGGTACTTTAGACGCCAAAATTGTGGCGGTTGATGCTCATACCGGTCAACTTTGCGAGGACTTCGGCAATCACGGCTTTGTCGATTTAATGCAAGGGTTGGGTAATTGGCCTGCGGGCATCGTCTCGATCACCGCAGCGCCGACTATCGTTCGCGGTATTGTAGTATCCGGTCAGCAGGTCATGGACGGACAGCTTCGTTCTGCACCTTCAGGGGTCGTACGTGGTTACGACGCTGTGACTGGCCAGATGCGCTTTGCCTGGGACATGGAACAGCCGGAGATCAAGACCATTCCTGCCGAAGGCAAAACCTATTCTCTTGGCACACCAAACATGTGGTCGACAGCAGTGGGTGACGAGAAGTTGGGGCTTATCTATTTGCCGATGGCCAACTCGGCTGGTGACTATTACAGCTCCACGCGTATGCCTGAAGAGCGTAAATACAGTTCGGGCATTACCGCTCTGGACGTTACTACAGGAAAGCCGCGCTGGGTTTATCAGTTTGTTAAAAATGATGTGTGGGATTACGACACGCCGGCCCAGCCGAGCCTGGTCGACTTCCCTACTGCTAAAGGTCCAGTACCCGCGCTGATTGTCACCACCAAGCAGGGCGACCTGTGGGTGCTTGACCGTCGTACCGGCGAGCCACTGCATAAGGTTGACGACCAATCGGTACCACAGGGCGGCGTTGAGCCCGCAGAGCGCGCGCCAACTCAGCGGCGTTCACTGTATAGCCACACGCAGAAACCGAATTTGACCGAAAAAATGATGTGGGGGATATCGCCTATAGACCAATTGGTGTGCCGTATTCAATACCGCGCCGCCAACTATCAGGGCATTTTTACCCCGCCGAGCGCCAATAAACCCTGGATTGAATATCCTGGTAATAACGGTGGTTCTGACTGGGGCAGCATCTCAGTTGACGTACATAACGGTGTAATTATAGAGAACTATAACGACTTACCTAGCTACTCTAAGCTGGTACCACGCGCTGTAGATGACGCTCTCGGCGTATTCTGGATGGGTGATTCGCGCTATAAAAATCCTCCTCCAGGCCGTAACCGCCCGCAAGCAGGCTTGCCATATGGGCAGGACGTCAATACCGGTTGGGTCTCCAACATCGGCGTTATCTGCAAACAGCCGCCCTTCGGAATGATTAAGGCTATCGATCTCGGCACGGGCAAAACACTGTGGGATCGTCCTCTAGGTACGGCGGAGAAAAATGGACCATGGGGCCTGCATTCCATGCTACCGATTGAAATTGGTCTGCCGAACAATGGTGGTGTGTTGACCACCACCAGTGGACTGGCTTTCATTGGCGCAACAACCGATGATTATCTGCGTGCAATTGATGTGAAAACCGGTAATACATTGTGGAAGGACTCACTGCCAGCAGGCGGACAGGCGACACCGATGACATACGAGGTGAACGGACGCCAGTTTGTGATTATCATGGCGGGCGGTCATCACGGTATGATGACCCCGGAAGGCGACTATGTCATTGCCTATGCCCTGCCCGAGAAATCTTAATTCGTTGTAGCTAAACAATCTGAGGGGCGATTCAAATACGCAAAGTAATCTACGCGTTCTTAATTGCTCCTCAATTATAAATCTTTCACCAGTAGTTGATGATTCTTATCGAGTAGTGCGAGTAAATCCTCAAGATTACCATCAGTGTTTCCCTTCATCCAAGCCACGCTAAGTGGGAGCCCCCCCACTTTCTCAGCTACTTCTAAATTAATGTATTTCACACCTGGAAAGCTCTGACCTTTCAAATAAGCAGGAACGATAGCAATCCCCAGTCCAGCAGAGACCAGATTAACAATCGTGTGCTTCTCATCAGCATATTGGGATATTTTTGGCTGAAAACCCTCGGCTCGGAAAATAGTCATCGTGAGGTCATGGCTGTGGGGACGCAATCTTCGTTCGGGTAAAATCATTGCTTCATCGTTAAAATCATAAACCGACACACTCTCTTTTTCTGCCAAGCGGTGGTTTAAAGGGACAGCAAGCGCGCAATTTTCGTGGGTAATCAATTTAAATTCGATAGCTGAATCATATTTCTCGGGCGGCCGGACAAATATCGCATCCAGCCATCCTGACTTCAGACGCGGAATAAGATTAATACTTTTATCTTCCTGCAAATGAATATCTGCATCGGGATGTGATTGCCGATATATATTTAAAAGTTTCGGCAACAATCCTGAAGCGGCGCTGTCCATTGCACCAATTCTCAACGGATGCTTTATTTTTTGGCCAATCATTTTAAATTTTTTCGATAACTGATCGGCCAATGAAACTATTTTCACTGCTTCTTCGAGAAACATCACGCCTTCTTTGGTCAGAGAGACATTACGCGTGGAACGATTCAGCAATCTCAATCCCAACTCCTCCTCAAGAAGCCTTATAAAACGGCCAAAAGAAGCAGGCATCATGTCCATTTTTTGGGCAGCTCGGCCAAAATGTAACTCCTGCGCAACAGCAATAAAACACCTCAGCTGATTTAACTCCATACACCCTCGATTGTATCACTAATTTATATAAATCAGCCCTGATGATAACGCCGCTTAACTCGGCATACTGAGACTGTGATTACAAAATAATAACATACCCTACACTCTATAGAGGATAACCTCATATGAATAATCACTTAGAAAAAAGGGTGATGCGTAAAGTCACATTACGTATCGTGCCCTTTATCATGCTCCTGTATTTCATTGCTTTTATAGATAGGGTCAATATCGGCTTCGCCGCACTGACCATGAATAAAGACCTCGGATTTTCACCTACTGTATTCGGCTTAGGCGCAGGAATATTTTTTATAGGTTATTTTCTTTTTGAAGTTCCCTCCAATCTTATTCTGCACAAAGTCGGTGCCAGGATATGGATTGCCCGCGTCATGATCACTTGGGGGCTTGTCTCCGGCTGTATGGCATTCGTTCAGGGGACCACTAGTTTCTATGTGCTGAGATTTTTGCTTGGTGTCGCAGAAGCAGGATTCTTCCCGGGCATCATCCTTTATCTGAGCTATTGGTTTCCTGCAACCCGTCGTGCTCAGGTTACTGCCATATTTATGGCTGCCGCCCCCCTTTCAACGGTTCTCGGATCGCCATTGTCCGGGGCACTGCTGGAAATGCACGGCATGATGGGCTATGCAGGTTGGCAATGGATGTTCTTTATTGAAGCAATTCCGGCGCTAATATTAGGTGTCGTCGTTCTTTTCTACCTAACCGATCGGCCAGAAAAGGCTCGGTGGCTTGACGATGAAGAGCGTGAATGGCTGCAAAACACCATGCATGCAGAGCAAGTTAATAGGTCTGGCGTCAAACATCAAAGTGCATGGCGTGGCTTGGCCGATAAGCGTGTACTTGCCCTCGCGCTGGTTTATTTCGGTACCTCTGCGGGTTTATATACGTTGGGTATCTGGTCACCACAAATCATCCATACCTTAGGCGTTTCCTCTCTGGAAATCGGCTTTCTTAACGCCGTACCGGCAGTGTTTGGTGTCATTGCAATGGTGCTGTGGGCCCGTCACTCTGACCGCGCCGGTGAAAGGAACTGGCACGTCATCAGTGCCTGCATTCTGGCCGCCGTTGGGCTGTTCTTCGCGGGAAATGCCAGCACGATGCTAACGGTAATCCTCGCGCTGACCTTAGTTAACATAGGAATTAGCGCATCAAAACCACCTCTTTGGAGCATGCCAACACTGTTTCTAAGCGGTCCTGCGGCCGCCGCAGGTATCGCCGCCATCAACTCCATTGGTAATCTCGGTGGTTTTGTTGGCCCGATGATGATCGGGATTATCAAGGAATATACCGGGTCGTTTACCTATGGGCTTTATTTCGTAGGTGGCCTGCTGCTCATTTCTGCAATCGTCGTCTTAATACTCGCTGCACGGACTAAAACACAAAGCGATATAACCCTTCCTCACCCTAAATCACACTAAAAATTTTGGAGATAGAACATGCGTCAATATTCAATAGCAGCCATTCCAGCCGATGGTATCGGTCCAGAAGTTATCTCTGCGGGCATTGAGGTGCTTCGCGCCTTGGAACGTCAAAACAAACAGCTCAAGTTTGATATTAAAACTTTTGACTGGGGTTCAGACTATTACAAAGCCAATGGTGTGATGATGCCTGAAAACGGTCTCGATCAGCTGAAAAAATTTGATGCCGTTTTCTTCGGCGCAGTAGGTGCACCTGATGTACCTGACCATATCACGCTGTGGGGTTTACGCCTGCCGATTTGTCAGGGATTTGATCAGTACGCCAACGTGCGTCCAACCAAAATTCTGCCCGGCATCACGCCGCCGCTGCGCAACTGCGGTCCTGGTGATTTAGATTGGGTAATTGTGCGTGAGAACTCTGAAGGTGAATATTCGGGCAACGGCGGCCGTGCACACAGAGGCCTGCCAGAAGAGGTGGGAACTGAAGTGGCAATTTTCACTCGCGTTGGCGTGACACGCATCATGCGTTACGCATTCAAATTGGCGCAGTCTCGTCCGCGTAAATTCCTGACCGTAGTGACCAAGTCTAACGCCCAGCGGCATGGCATGGTGATGTGGGATGAAATAGCCGCAGAAGTGGCACTCGAGTTTCCAGATGTTAAATGGGACAAAATGCTGGTTGATGCGATGACCCACCGCATGACTCTTCATCCAAAAACGCTGGATACCATCGTCGCCACGAACTTGCATGCCGATATCCTTTCCGATTTGGCCGGTGCACTGGCGGGTAGTCTGGGTGTGGCTCCAACCGCTAACATCGACCCTGAACGCCGTTTCCCGTCAATGTTTGAGCCTATTCATGGTTCGGCGTTCGACATTACCGGCAAAGGCATCGCCAACCCAATTGCTACCTTCTGGACCGCAGCACAAATGCTTGAACACCTTGGTGAAAAAGAAGCAGCAGACCGTATTATGCAAGGTATAGAACACGCGTGTTCGAAGGGTTTCCTTACGCCAGACGTGGGCGGCAAAGCCAACACTGCGGACGTAACACGCGCCGTCGTTGCGTTTATCGAAAGCACGACTCCGGTTACTGAGACTGTTTAATTATGGACAATAAAGATGCTGCAGTTGTACTGCAGGATATCTTTCACGCCGCCATCGACAGTGCCCTCCCGGGGCCTGTCGTCCCCCTCTCCATGCCAGAAAAACCACGCGGTCGTTGTGTGGTCATTGGCGCAGGCAAGGCGTCGGCAGCGATGGCGGCGGCGGTAGATGCTGCCTGGCCAGACGTCGATTTATCTGGTGTGGTTGTGACACGCTACGGTCATGCAGTCCCGGCTGGTCGCATACGCATTCTTGAGGCAGCGCATCCTGTTTCCGATTCTATGAGTGAGGTCGCGGCGATGATGATTGCCGAAGCCGTTCGACACTTAACGTCTGACGATTTAGTGCTGGCATTGATATCAGGAGGCGGCTCGGCATTGATGGCGTTGCCCATCAGCGGACTGAATTTGGCCGATAAACAGAAAATCACCCAATCACTGCTACTCAGCGGAGCAAATATTCGTGAGATGAATTTGGTCCGGCGTCATTTATCAGCCATTAAAGGGGGGAAACTGGCATCGATGGCGGCGCCTGCACGCGTAGTGTCATTAATTATAAGCGATGTGCCTGGCGATAATCCTTCTGATGTCGCTTCTGGCCCGACTGTCGCGGATACCAGCACCCCCGAGCAGGCACTAGCCGTCCTCATGCGCTATAACATACCGGTCTCTCCAGAGATTAGAAATGCCTTGTTGGCAAAGCAGGAAGCGTATCTTTCACCGGCGGCCCAATCCGATTCGCGGCTTATTGCAACACCGGCGATGGCGCTTAAAGCCGCGGCAGAGGCCGCACGCAGACACGGCATTATGCCGTTGATTCTAGGCGATGCGCTTGAGGGGGAAAGTCGTGAGCTGGGTATAGTGATGGCAGGTATTGCACGGTCGGTAAAATTGTATGGTCATCCTGTGAAAAAACCGGCGGTATTACTCTCCGGAGGGGAAACAACAGTTACCGTGACGGGCTTCGCAGGCAAAGGGGGGCGTAACACAGAATTTTTACTAAGCCTCGCCTGTGCGTTGGAAGCGCAAGAGGGCATCTGGGCTATCGCAGGGGATACTGACGGGATAGACGGCACGGAAGACGCAGCTGGAGCGATTATCTATCCCGATACGATAAGCCGTGGCAGCGAAGTCGGCCTACATGCCCCTGACTATCTGGCGAAGCACGACAGTTATAGCTTTTTCCATGCTACAGGGGATCTGGTGACGACCGGCCCAACGTTAACCAATGTGAATGATATTCGAGCAATACTTATCAGTTAAGGGAAGTACTTTGGCACCAACCCATAGAAGTTTTCAACTTTTATGGGTCGGTGCTTTTTTTTTCAAGAAAAAAGACACCTACAATACTGCACCCCTGATTATATACATATTTTATATAATCAAACGACATTGAACACTAATTTCAACCCGTCATACTACGTGCGCTTACAAAACCGCAACAAGAAAGACGAGTTAATAAAACATTTTCATACACTCAACGCATTCGATATAGAACCGCTCGGTTCTCATCATTTTCAGGGAAATAAACCACGTTGAGCCAAGGATGGATGCACGATAGATGTGCAAAGAACCATCAAAGCAACAGGTCAAATAAATACCTGCAACTTGATAATTATAAAGCACGGCTGATTGGTAAATAATAATGAAACAAAGCGGTATCGGGAGACGCCCATTCATCATTGGCTCTCTCATTGGCATTGCATCACTTGGGATGAAATGTGGCATCAGTAGCGTTTTTGCCGCTGTCAACTCCCCGATTGATGAGTTGAACGCCTATCAACCCAAGTTTTTCTCAAAAGAACAATGGCAGTTTGTCGTAGCGGCCTGTGATCGTCTTATCCCGCAGGATGAAGAAGGCCCTGGCGCATTAGAAACACACGTCCCAGTCTTCATTGATAATCAGATGCTGACCCCCTATGGCAAGGGAGAAGACTGGTACATGAACGGACCTTTTAGCAGCCATGCAGGCAAACTGTTTGGCTATCAATTGCCGTTTCCGTTGCAAGTACTTTATCAAAAAGGCATCGCACTAACCAATCAACATACCCGCCTGAAATATAATAAAGATTTTCCCTCGTTGACACCTATGCAGCAAGACGCAGTATTAGTCTCGCTTGAAAGTAACAAAGTGGATTTTTCAGAATTCGGGGAACCCGATTTAACTGCACAATATTTTTTCATCCGCCTGCTCGAAAACACGAAAGAAGGTTATTTGTCCGATCCCAAATACGGTGGCAATAAAGGCATGGCGTCATGGGTAATGATTAATTTCCCGGGCGCGCGTGCGAGCTTTCCGACGTGGGTCAAAATCCACAACGTCAAATACCCCATCGGCCCCGTTTCCCTCAATGGTGACGTGGCCTGATCTTTTGTTATCTTTTTGAGTAGATAATTCATGAAAATCACTAATGAACCCGTAGACGTGGTCGTCGTTGGTCTGGGTTGGACCGGTGCTATCCAAAGCATTGAGCTGGCTAAAGCTGGATTAAAAGTTCGTGCACTTGAGCGCGGTGCAGATCGTACAAGCGCCGAATTTGCTTACCCTATTCCGGCGGATGAACTGGCATACACCAAACGCCACAAGATTATGCAAAGTCCGGCGGTAGCGGCCTTCACCACTCGCCATAATCTCAATGAAGTCGCGCTGCCGATGCGTGAACTTGGCTCCTTCCGCCTCGGCGATGGTGTCGGAGGTGCGGGCCTGCACTGGACGGCGATGATCACTCGTCCTACGCCAACCGATCTACAGTTGGCGACCTACGCGCGTGAAAATTTCGAAAAGTCGCAGCTCGACAAAGAACTGAGATTGTATGACTTCCCTATTTCATGGGATGAGCTTGAACCGCATCTGGACTTTTTCGACCAAGTTTGCGGCTCTTCGGGTCAAGCAGGAAATGTCCGCGGCCAAATTATTCCGGGTGGCGATCCCTTTGAAGGCCCGCGCTCCAACGCCTTCCCTAACCCGCCGCTTATTGATAGCCTAAACAGCAGCATGTTCCGCAAAGCGGCGATGGAGATGGGCTATCACCCTTACTCGATCCCATCAGCGGCGGTTTCACAGGCCTACACAAACCCTTATGGCCAGCAAATTGCGCCCTGCAACTACTGCGGCTTCTGCCAATTCTATTCCTGTCTGAATTACTCGAAGGCTTCGCCGCAAACCGCTATCCTCGACCGCTTAAAACAGTTTGAAAACTTTGACTACAAGACCCATGCCAATGTGATCCGCGTGGAAAAACATGCAGACGGCAAGACCGCAACTGGCGTCACTTACGTCGACGAGCACGGCAATGAAGTTTTTCAGCCTGCAGAAATCGTTATTCTGGCCAGCTTCGGGCTGAACAATGTCCGCCTGTTGTTAAACTCTGGGATTGGCGAACCTTACGATCCAATAACCGAAAAAGGTGTTGTAGGGCGTAACTATACCCATCAATACGGTGGTGGTTTCACGTTGTTTTTTGACAACCTTGAATTTAACCCTTTCGCTACAGCTGGACCAACCGGCATTGTTATTACAGATTTTGGTACCGGCAATATCAAAACGGCGGAGCTGGGCTTCATTGGTGGAGCAAAAATCTACAGTTCTCAGCCGACAGGAACGCCGATGGCTGCTCCGGTAAAAAATACTTCACCGAGCTGGGGTCGCGGCTGGAAAAAAGGGCTGAAAGAGAGCTATGGCCATTCTATGGCGATAAAGCTCGAAGCCTCCAATATGGGTACACAGACTAACTATCTGGACTTGGATCCAACCTATAAAGACAAGTACGGCATGCCATTGCTGCGCGTAACTTATGACTATGTCCAGAACGATCTGCGGATGCTGCAGTATGTGAAGGGCAAGATGGAGGGGATAGCTAAGCATCTAAAGCCAGACTATTACTCCGACAGCATGCTCAAGATGGACAGTCATTTTGCCAGCTCACCGAATTATTCGAACACCCACAATGCCGGTGGCGCGATTATGGGCAGCAATCCAAAAACTTCAGTGGTAAATCGGTATCTTCAAACCTGGGACGTGCACAACGTATTCGTCATGGGAGCCAGCGCTTTTCCACAAAATCAGTATGCCAACCCTACAGCGCTTGTTTCCGGTCTAGCCTATTGGTCTGCCAAAGCCATTCGTGAGCAATATATCAATAACCCCGGCCCACTGGTTCAGGCGTGAGGAGAGGACGATGAAATCAGGCATTATAAAGCTCTTGCCTTTCGCAATAATGTCAATGCTGGGCATGTTTGGCATCGCTCAGGCACATGCAGAGGGCGAAAATACCTCCGAGCTGATTAAACAAGGGGACTATTTGGCACGTGCCGGAGACTGTACCGCCTGCCATACTGTTGCAGGTGGCAAACCGTTTTCCGGTGGGATGGCGATAAAGAGTCCCATGGGCGTGATCTACTCCACTAATATTACACCTGATCCAAAAGCTGGTATTGGAGAATACAGCGAGAAACAGTTTGCCGACGCGTTACGAAAAGGCGTAAGGGGCGACGGCAGCAATCTTTATCCAGCAATGCCCTACCCCGACTATCGCGGCATTTCTGACGAAGATATCCACGCGCTGTATATTTACTTTATGAAAGGCGTCGCGCCGGTGGCTGTTAAAGCGCCGGAAACGTCGATGTCTTTCCCATTTAATCAACGATGGGGCATGAAGTTCTGGAACTTTGCCTTCACCTCGGATAAACCGTTTAAACCTTTTGCAGCCGCCGCGGATACCAATGCCACCGAGCTTAATCGCGGAAAATATCTGGTTGAAACGCTGGGCCACTGTGGCAGTTGTCACACCCCGCGCGGCATCGGCATGCAAGAGAAGGCGCTCAACGATAACGATAAGCTGTTCCTTTCAGGTGGTGACCTCAACGGCTGGCCGGTGCCGTCTATCCGCAATCTTGAGGGCTGGTCGATTAAAGACGTCACCGATTATCTCTCTACCGGGCGCAATCACTTCGCGTCGGTCGGCGGCGAGATGACGGGTGTCGTCGAGCACAGCATGCAACATATGGATGGCAGTGACTTACAGGCGATTGCCACCTATCTGAAGTCGCTACCGGCTAACGCAAATGAACCGTCAAACCTTAAACCCGGCAGCAACAGCGAAACCCAGAAAACAGTAATAACACTAAATCAGGGTAAAAATCTCACTGCGGGCCAGCTGCTTTACCTAAACAACTGCGAAGCCTGCCACCTGACGGACGGCAACGGCGCGCAGGATATTTTCCCGCGTCTGAACGGAGCAGATATTGTGCTGAGTGATAACCCGACCGGTCTTATCAGTATTATGCTCAAGGGCGCACAGACTCCCTCGACCGAAAATGCACCGTCGGTACAAGTTATGCCTGGATTTGAACAACGCCTGAGCGACAAGCAGATGGCAGAGCTGGCAACCTTTATCCGCAGCGGCTGGGGCAATAACGCGCCGTCAGTGAGTGAAAAGGATGTCACTAAGGTACGAAAAAACCTTACCGCCGTCGAATAAATTTGAAGCAGTAAACTGAATGCCACTCTGTCATCAGGGTGGCATTTTTTTGAATGCCGTTATTAAATTTTTTCGTAGCTTATTCCGCCACGGGTTTTATGCTCCCTTAGCGTTTCATTGAGTGACACCACAATATATTCGTCTTTAACGCCTAGGGTATCTTTTACCACCTCATAAATCCCCTTCATCAGTTTTTCTTTCTGTTCTTTGGTACGACCTGCGGCAAGATTGACTACGACTTCAGGCATATTTTTTTCCTCTAATTAATTTATTTTATATTGAGCAACAATCCCAGTAGCTCCTAATACGTGACCTTTCAAAGGTTCGGCAAGCATATTTTTATCTAGCCCCTTGGGAAGCGAGTTCATCTCGACATCTGTTGCAATTAAGGTGAAATTATAATGATGAATATCAGCGTTTTTAGGGGGACAAGGTCCTGAATAGCCTAATCTACATTCCTAATTAATCGTTCATGGCAGATTGACTAGCTGAATTTCCGGATCAGATTGCAAAAACGGTTTAGTATTGTTTACGAGCTGTTTGAAATGAGGCTGTTCAAAATGGAACTCGATGGCGGCTTCCCCTTTCCACTCTTCGTGAATAAGGAATATATTGCTGTCTTCGCTGTTGCGATAAATATCGTAATAGACATTACCCTCTTCATTTCGGCTTGGATGCTTACAGGCATTAATGACGTTAAATAACGCCTCAGCCTGACCCGCGCTGGCAATAAACTTAGCAGTAACGAGTTTATTCTTATGGCTCATGGTGATCTCTTATTAATATCTGATGGGTTCAACCATATTAATGACATTCGTTGAAAATTTTGTAAGCCCGAGTTGCCACCCAGCAGGGGTATCTGTATTAAACGCATGCAGCCGCCGGCTGAGAGTCCACTACGGCAAATAACCCAGCTTTGCACTTCTGGATAGGCGACCATCATCTCCAATTATTTACTGCCGCTAATGAGACGCTGCCTGATAAGCTTCAGCATAAGCCTGCCCTGCACACTGGCAATCCGCAAGACTACCATCGGTAATATAAGCTGGACGTTTGCATGAACCCTACTCGAGATAGTTGGGACATGATTTTTCTCCTGTTTTTTGTTTAAGGGGCACACCCAATACCTAGATAAACTAGGTATAAGACTAAACATTGTCAAGATGATATAGTCACGATTATATGCTCTACAGGTAACAGAGAGTTTCAATGAAGGTCAGCGCAGACGACAATCTCAAAAGCCATGTCGAAATGGTGATCCTTGCCGCCCTGGAACGCGGTCCACGCCACGGTTATTCATTGATTGAGCTAATACGCCAGCTCAGCGGCGGCGTGCTGTCCTTTCAGGAAGGGACCGTATATCCCCTATTGCATCGTATGGAGCATAAGGGGGTGATTTTGTCAGAGTGGGAAACCCCTCCAGAAGGACGTAAGCGCAAGGTTTATCAGCTGACCGATGCGGGTACTTGTGAGTTAGCCAAGCAACGCAACGCCTGGACTAACTATTCAGGTGCTGTGTCGACCATATTGCAGAGACCTTAATCATGTCTGACATGAGCGATCTTCCCCAATCCGCACGTCATTACCTCGACGAGCTTTCTTTCGAGCTGCGTTTCGAACGCAAATATGCCGAGGAGATTTGCGAGGAGATAGGCGGACATTTTTATGAAGCTCTGGCCTGCACCAGTGAACAGGATGCTGAGAAGGCTGCCGCTGAATTAACACAGGGATTTGGCTCGCCACAATTTCTCGCCGCCGATTTCGCAGCTGTGCTGATGACACGTAAATTGCGCAACACGCTGTTTCTCGATCTCAGCATCATGCTGGCTATCGGGTTGGCGGTGTTTAACTGCCTCTCCAGCGACAAAGGCGGACCTGCAGTATTTCTTGCCTGTGCCAGCGGCATGGTCGCCTGGGCAGGTCTGCTGTGGATCCAGATGAAAAACATGACCGGAACTCAGCTCTATCATTGGCTATGCACACCGATGATTGCTTGCCATATCACCTCTCTATCGCTGGTCATTTATCTACTTTGGGATTTCTATTTTTCTCAAAGTTCGCTCGGATTATACGACGGTTTCGAAATCACTGGTGTGATATTGCTACTTGCCAGGCTTATCCACGTCCGAAAACGCAGCAAAATGATGTGTTTGCTGTGGAAAAATGTTGCCCGACAGGGCTAAAATTTTTCAACCCGTAGCAGACTATCTGCAGATCTCCGGCACCTGTCACGCCCGTACACACGGGGAACACGTTCAGGCAGGCGGAGAGTATCGTTACGACAACCCTGCCGATATATATAGGTGCAGGGTTACAGGACTTTATCTACTGGCAGCCGGATGCCTCAGGCACCGGCGTTGAGCCTGTCTATGTCATGGTGAGTAATCCTTACGGAGAGACAAATGCTAAAGGACAATATAGTGGCCGCGCATATGATACGGAAAAAGCTGGAGGGCCCATTTTAAATGTGGACTGCACAACGGCAAAGATTGACCGAGCTGGCTTAGATAAGGTGAAGTTGCATACTGGACGTTTCAGCCCTTCAGATGGTAATTAAGTGATGATAGACCGCCTGGAGAAAATCTTAGCGGGAGAGATACCAGTAACCAATACGGACAAGCGCTTTTATACCCATGAGATTAGAGAGCTAGAGCGTTATCGGAATTTTGGTATAAAAGATGGCGAAGTTCCTCAAAGCGTCTCGAGGCGAAAAGAACTATGGCATAATACCCATACTGCAACTCTACAAGATCATATAATAAACGAAAGAGAACTGAGCCTTTATACTGATGAGGCCCTACAAGCCGATTATGAACAGGAAATTAAAGATGCCTTGGACGGATAATTCAATGTCTTTAAAAGATATAATCAAAAATGAAAGTGTAGAAGATATTTTAACATTTTTAGGGCCAACGTCTGACTATCCAAAGTTAGATAAGTTATTTACATACAACCGATATGATGTAATTACCAGTGGAGAACTTTCATCTAAATACGATGAGTTATTTAGAAAAGGTGTACTAGCTGATCAAAATGGGAAAGTAGTAAAAGGCCCGAACTGGAAAGAACCTAAATTTGTAACTGAGAAAAAATACGGTATCGCATAATCGCCAGCGCTTTCTGATAAGTCCATTTTAAGCAACGTCCAGCAAACTAGGGTTTGTTGGACGTTTTCTTTGGCAGTTAGAAAGGGGAACCGCTCCTAATTCCGACCAGCATTCCGATCTAATCAACAAAGCGTATAAGCGGATCAATGCTCAACTATTTGGGGGTAATTACATATCTATTTGAAGGATTCGAGATATTAAATGGAGTTAACATGCTTATATCCAGCCACTTTCGGTCGTTGTCGCTTTTACCTCCTTTATTCCTTTTTTCCTGTACGACACAAATCAAAAAAGTACAAAATGAAACTTCTCCGCAGGTCGTATCTGGGCCAATAAGCGTCAATTGTCCTGTAGGCGGCAGTATTCATACTGTTTAACCCTAGACAGGAAAAGTGCCACTATTGATCGTGCAGGAGTGGGCAAGGTGAAACTACATACCGGACGGTTTGGCAAATCACCTGATAACAAGGTTATGATCGACCGTCTGGAGAAAATCCTGAAAGGAGAACTACAATTAACGGATATTGATAAACGATTTTATACATATGAAATCAGAGAGCTGGAGCGTTATAGAAATCTAGGGGTTAAAGAAGGCGAACGCCCTAAAAAACGGTCTGAGGTTTGGAATAACGCACATACCGCCACTCTAGAAGACTATAAGATTAATGAGAAAACTCAGCCGTTGTATACACCTGAAGCTGAAGAAGCTTATCGCCAAGCCGAGGAGGGCAAGTGATGTTAGATCTTGAAGGTATCTATAAAAATGAGAGTGTGGAAGATGTTCTTCTGCATTTTGCTCCGCGAACTCCTTACCCCAGCATTGATCGGATGTATGTTAATTATAAATTCGAGATTGTCGCAGATGGTCATTTATTGAAAACGTATCTGCGACTTGTGCGTGAAGGTAAGTTGCTAGAAAACGAAAAACCCCTTCCTGAAAAAGGCCCGAACTGGAAAGAACCTAAATTTGTAACTGAGAAAAAATACGGTATCGCATAATCGCCAGCGCTTTCTGATAAGTCCATTTTAAGCAACGTCCAGAAAAAGAGGGTTTATTGGACGTTTTCTTTGGCGGTTAGAAAGGGAAACCGCTCCTAATTCCGACCAGCATTCCGATCTATTCAACAAAGCGTATAAGCGGATCAATGCTCAACTGTTTGGGGGTAATTACATATCTATTTAAAGGATTTTAGATATTAAATGGAGTTAACATGCTTATATCCAGCCACTTTCGGTCGTTGTCGCTTTTACCTCCTTTATTCCTTTTTTCCTGTACGACACAAATCAAAAAAGTACAAAATGAAACTTCTCCGCAGGTCGTATCTGGGGCAATAAGCGTCAATTGTTCTATAGGCTGCCCTGTAGGCGGCAGTATTCAGACTGTTACCCGCGAAGCTTATACATTGAACAACAATCCTGATACGAAGTTTGCCAACTGGGTTGCCTATACGATAACAAAAACCGGTCAGGCAACTAGTCGCCTCCGTAACTGGAAACGCGATCCTGCTTTGCCTGAATCAGATACTCTATCTCCCGCCGCATATACAGGCGCCAACAGTGAACTCGCCGTAGACAGAGGCCATCAGGCACCTTTGGCCAGCCTGGGCGGTACAGCTGATTGGTAGTCATTAAACTACTTATCTAATATCACGCCCAAAAGTCAGCACTCAATCAAGGCCCATGGGCGCGGCTAGAAGATAAAGAACGCGCTTTGGCCAATCAGGACGAGGGCACGGACGTTCACTCAGTGACCGGCCCATTATTTGAGACAGCTATAGCGGTTTTACCTGCTGCACCTGCAATACAGATCCCAAGCGGTTACTGGACATTGGCTCTGGGCCGGACAAGGGAAAATACGCCGCGTTTCTAATGGACCAAAGTGCTCCCAGGGCATCCAATTTTTGTGATTATCAGGTCACTGTCGAACAGATTGAGGCAAAAACCAATCACCATCTGAATATTTGGTCTTCCCTGCCCTTGGATATTGCCGCTGAGGTCAAGGCAATGAAAGGAACATTGGCTAAAGACTCTATGGGGTGTCAGTAAAAAATACATTCAGGCAGACATTCGATGTGAGGTATTTATCCAGCCAAGTGAATCAGAATAATTATTCTGGAAAACTCTGAAGCCGTGGACAGTATTTCTTGACCACGACAAAGCACCCTCAATTCTCTAAATAATATCTGTCCTCACGGCGTGATCATTTCGAAGGCCACGGTTCTGAAGCCACCAAGATCACAATGGCGTTTGATACAGTTGTTTAAAAATAAATATCAAATAATTTCTTTTTGATATTTCTACCTTTTCGTTATTATTGCTCCCGCACCGTTAGAGAACCATATGGTGCAAATCCGTGGTTATGGGCAAGCACATAGCCACAACATTCAACTGGCAGAAAGAGAGAATCTTATGCTAAATAAAAAAAATAGAAATAAAAGGGGCATAAATGTCTATTTCCATCCTATTCGAGGGAAACCTCAATGAAAGAATAAGTGATCTTGTGTCCGCGGAAGAACGTGATGAGTTGCAAGTAACAAAAGAAATCGCAACAGATTATGGATATTACAAGGTACAAGAAGAAAGTTTTGGCGGGAACGGAGTCTTTTTTAGCCAGACATCCGTAAACCGTTTTTCGTTATCTGACCATGCAAAAGGAGTTATGTATATTGCTGACTCCCCACACACAGCATGCAAAGAATTTTTCCAACAGGACGAGTTCATCGAGCAGTCAGATTTTACAACGAACTGTATGGCGGAGATCACAACAGCGCGGCCAATTCGTGTGTTCGAGGAAACCTCACTTGCCCCACATCTTGGGATTACAGTAGGGGACCTTATGGGGCCGAAGGCTGTTTATTCGTTTACGCAGGAATTGGCGAATGAGCTTTCAAAACATGCTGATGGGTTGGAGTACCTGTCACGCCACACTGGGAAGCCTTGTGTGGTTCTTTGGTCGGATCAAACAGATGGAGGCGGTATGGTCAAAAGCATGTCCGTAACTCCGCTGAATGAATACTCGCACAATGGTAAAACGGCCAAAGAAATCCTCAAGTCTCAGCTGAATATTCATGTTGTTTGAGACCTCAAATGGGCCATCTGGCCCATTTTTTTAAACAGCGTTTTGAGTTCCCAAATTCTCAGCAAGGATCATGAGATAGTCCATTTCTTCTGGGGTCGCTCCTCTGCGTAGAATTGTCAGAACCGACACCAACTCTCCAGTAGTCGGCAATTCAACTTTCCGTGTGAAAAAGTTACATTTACGCACCGCACTAACTTTATGCTTCATAGCTGCCAGTAACTGAGGGACACCTTTCAACATTCCTTTTTCACTATTTCTTTCGTCCGTTGAAAACTGAAAAACGGGATAAAGGTTTTCTGCGCCCCACTTCAACACAATAAGTTTATTATTTTCACCGTACTTGATCACTGTAGGCACACTTGCATGAATTATCTTTTCAACAACAGATGATTTGTGCACTCCACCGTATTTTTGAAGATGTTCCATGAATACCAGCCGGTTTTCTGCAAACTCTTGCTGCTCAGTTTTTTCCGGTGTTGGTGTGGCAATAATTTGCTGAGTGCGCGCTTTAAGTTGAGCCTCAGACCAAAAATCGGCATCAGTTAAGGTCAACAATGACTGTTGCTCTTCAACCGAAAGGAGCTTCAGTGAAGAAACTATGTTTGCTTGAATGTTCTTAAGCCGTTTTTCCAGGAGACCTGTTTCCGCCGGGCTTTTCATTTTCATAGTTGCGGTTTTCATGTTGATAGCGCTCCGGTTGATTAAAAAGCATTTCTTTAAGATTTAATGAAATTATTTTATAGGAAATCTTAAATTTGTGCAAGTTGTGTACTAGTTGCTCCATTGAAAGAGGTAACACCCAATGACAGATATCGAGCAACATTGAAGTACAAAGGTTTTAAGTCGTAGGCTAAATGCCATCATGAGTGATTTGAAGTAGTGAAATAGTTGTTAGCTGCCACTAAGGTTGGCTTTAACGCCTTTGACCCTACCCCAAAATCCTGCTCTATTCAGAGTACCGGTATGATAAACACTCCCCTGAACGGATGTTGTGCCGATGAAAAACTCAAGATTCACCTAACAGCAGATTATTTTTTTCCTCAAGCAGGCCGAGCTGGGCACGTCCGTGCCGGATGTCTGCCGCAAGCTAGATATAGCTGATACCACATTTCACACGTGGCGTAAGAAATACGGCGGAATTTCTCCTTCTAAACTCAACCATATGCGGCAACTGGAAGAAGAAAATCTGCGACTGAAGAGGCTGGTTGCAGACCTTAGCCTCGACAAGGCCATGTTGCAGTACGTGCTGGCAAAAAAGAGCTGACGCTGGCACGCCTGCGGGAATGGGTCAGGGATTTACAGGCCCGATATGGTGCCAGCGAAAGACAAATCTGTTTTGAGCTACGGCTCAGCCGCAGCTCGTTCAGGTATTGTTCTGTTGTTGCCGATGACAGTGCAATGCGCTTGTGTGTAGGTGAGATCACCGAAACGCGAATTCACTACGGATATCACCGGGTACACGTGATGCTCCGGCGTGAGGGCTGGCGCGACAATCATAAACGGATTTATCGCCTCTACTGTGAGCAGGGGCTGTTGCTGCGCCTCAAAAGGTCACGCCGCAATAAATCTGCTCGGCGGCAGCCACAGCTTCAGGGCTTATATCCGAACCACGTCTGGGCATGGATGTTGTTTCTGATGCATTGCGTCTACTCACGGTTATCGATCTTTACACCCGCGAATGCATGGGGATCTGCGAGGGGAGAATTTGCGTAAAAAAGAGTGGCGGAAATGCTGAACAGTATAGCGCTCAGTCGTCCTTTACCGCCGTTGCTGAAAACTGAAAATGGTTATGAATTTGCAGGAAAAATGCTGGACAGGTGGGTGCATAAAAGAGGGATAAGGTTCGACATCTCACGCCCGGGGATACCTACGGACAACGGGACGGTGGAGTCCTTCAACGGCAGGTTGCGGCAGGAATGCCTGAACGAGAGCTGGTTCATGTCTCGGGAGGATGCCCGGAGCAAAATCGAGGCCTGGCGCATACACTATAACCAGAGTCGCCCCCATTCTGCACTGGGCTGGATGACCCCCTCCGAATTCGCCGAAAAATCTGCCGGTTGCCAGAATATGCAGCCAGAATGAAGCCGGTTATTCCTGATTATGGCTGGATCACATACGGGGAACTGGTCAGGATCCGCCATTGCTAACTGAGCGTTGTATCTAATCCTGGGGGGGCAGGTCATCAGATATATCGTCAAACTCGTGGAGATTGAGTCCGGCAAATAAACTTTTCCACCGATACAAATCTCATTTGTTATCACTCCTGCATATTCACGACCACTTTGCCTTTCGCATGCCCCTCTGCAAGGTAGGCAAGCGCATTCTTTGCTTCTGAAAAGGGGAACACTTTGTCAATCGTTGGCTTGATTTGTTCCGCTTCTATGAGTTTGCCGATGTGGTTGAGTTGATCGCCATCAGGACGGACAAAGAGAAATGAATAGGTCAGGCCTCGTTTTTTGGAAAGACGCATAATCTTGCGACTCATCAGCCCGAAGACAAAGCGCAGAAAAAAGTTCAACCCTCGTGCGCGTGCAAACGCGACATCTAACGGCCCGACGAGAGAAACAATCTTTCCGCCAGGCTTAAGAATTTGGGTGGATTTTTCAATTGCATCGCCTCTGATAGTCCCAAGAACAATATCGTAGCCACTCAGCACGTTTTCGAATGGTTGCTTTTTATAATCAACCACTTCATCTGCGCCAAGTTGATGCATCCATCCGACATTGGCTGTGCTCGTCGTCGTGCCCACTGTTGCACCAAAGTGTTTCGCCAGTTGAATCGCAAGGGTACCAATACCGCCCGAACCCGCCGGAATGAATACTTTTTGGCCCATCTGGATTTTGGCCCGTTCTTTCAATGCTTGCCAGGATGTGAGGCTGACCATCGGCAGAGAAGCAGCCTGCACGAAATCCAGGTTGGCAGGTTTGATTGCTGCCGCTTTTTCAGGTACCACGGCAAATTCGGCAAGAGATCCGGTTCCCGTGTCAAAAATGCTAGCGAAGATTTCGTCGCCCGGGGTAAAACGAGTCACACCACTTCCAACTGCAATGACAACACCAGACAAGTCGCTACCCAATGTTGCAGGGAGCTTGAAATGCATAACCGGCTTAAAAATTCCGGTTAGGATCATATTATCGATAGGGTTCAGACCCGCCGCGTAGACTTTAACCAGAATTTCATCAGCATTGACTGAGGGGTAATCTACGTCATCGAAGCCCAGTTCAGGAGATTTACCGTAGCGTTTAAACGTGAAGGCTTTCATTGTCTTATGACTCATTGTTTATTTGCTCCGCTGCGTTTGTCGATAAAATTTTTCTTGGGGGTCTGTTGCTCATTAAAAAGGCTACCCCCAACAACACTTCGATAAATACCGCAAACAGGATCTGCTCGTTTACATTCCCTTTCTCCCACTCAAAGATCCCAAGTGCCGCTAAAATCAAAGAAATGGTAGTGATACCGGTAGCTAGAGCAAATCGAGCCTGAGAGGGTTCAGCATTCCTGGCCAACAAACACATTATGCCCAGCCCCATAAAAAATGCGGCAGAACGACGACTGACCACCTCTGAGCCACGCGTCGGTGCAATTCCCCACAGCGTTAGGAGCTGTTCCGGGAGAAACATCCATACAGCAGCCAGGACGAATAACAGCACAGAGGCCAGAGTAGCCAATTGAGAAAATGTCATTTTTTAATCCTTCTCATCAAGCTGAAGACTTTTGCGCACCACCTTATCCAGCAATGAGGCAGGCGCGAATCTGAGAATAAAATTCAATTTCCCTGCCAATCTTCCCGCCGTGTAACGCAACTTTGGGCGTGAAGTCTGTGCGGCCTTAACCACCACTTCAGCGACCACCTCTGGACTTTCCGCCTCAGCCATTGCCTTGCTAACCACTTTCGTCAGCTTAGCTCGAATAAGATCATACTCTTCAAGCTTTGCGTCCGGCTCTATATTATTGTTTTCAAACTGCGTTTTTATGTACGCAGGTTCGATGACACAAACTCTGATGCCCTGCGTGCGCAGCTCTTGATCCAGCGCTCCCGTATACCCTTCGACCGCATGCTTACTGGCTGCATAAAGAGCCACATACGGCAACGGAACGATCCCGAGTATCGAACCCATGTTAATGATCCGCCCCCTTCCCTGACGACGCATATGAGGAACAACAGCCCGCGTTAACCTGACTATACCCAGAAAGTTTGTGTCAAAAATTCGCTTGGCCTGTTCAATCGAACTTTCTTGCGCAGCCGCCGGCGCAACCCCGAACCCCGCGTTATTCACCAGAACATCGATCCGCCCTTCAAGCCGTATCAGTTCATCAATGGCAGCCTTGACAGAAGCGTCGTCCGTCACATCAAGCGTCAATAGCGGAAACGGATGCTTTCCCGCCAGGGAGCCACGCCGGCTCGTGCCATATACCCTATACCCCGCCGCTAAAAGTTTACGGGCAGACGCTTCGCCGATACCTGAAGAAGCGCCTGTAATCAGTGCTACACGTTTTTTTGTCATGCTGAATACAGCCTTCATGATTTATTTGGGGTGTCTCATCGCTGATGAGATGACGGATTGTCAGGGATTGATGTCAGATTTAACGCTCTACAGAACAGCCAAAATACCGTTCTGTAGAGTGGCACTCATTGACTAAAGTGCTTTATATCGCTCTGCAGCTTCATCTTGTTTGATGTCTGAAAGCAGAACCTGACGCGAGGCGTCGAGGGTGTCCCAGCGTGCAGCATTATGTAAAGGAGGAATAGTGACCCGTTCACGGCGATCAAAACCTACCAGTGCGGCATCCACTAACTCACCCACTTCCATGAATTTTGCCGAGTTACTGATATCGATACCCGCACGATCCCAAATTTCAGTGTAAGTGCCGGCAGGGAGCACCGCCTGGATATAAATGCCCTTAGATGACAGCTCTACATTCATTCCCTGAGACAGGAAAAGCACAAAGGCTTTGGTTGCGCCGTAAACCGTCATCGCAAATTCTGGGGCCAGGCCTACGATGGAACTGATGTTGACGATCGATCCCTCACCCGCTTGCACGAGTCGTGGTGCCACGGCATTGGCGAGTCTAGTCAGGGCGGTGACGTTAAGCGCGATAAGGCTTTCTATCGATTCAGGAGACTGCTCTGTAAAACTTCCAGACTGCGCGATACCCGCGTTATTGATAAGAATGCCAATCTGCGAGTCTTCACGCAGACGAGCTTCAACCGCCTCTAAATCCACCGATTGCGTAAGGTCGGCAGGTAGAACTTCGACAGAAATGCCATTTTCCTGTCGCAAACGATCGGCAAGTATCTCTAACCTTGCTTTGTCGCGTGCAACCAGAACAAGGTTGTGTCCACGGCGGGCGAACCGCTCGGCGTACACAGCACCAATACCCGTGGAGGCGCCTGTAATGAGAACTGAAGCTTTAGTCATAAGTTGATCTTCTTTATAAATGTGTAAACAAAATTCGCAAAGTGCGACGTATGTATAACCGCGACACCTGCGGTTCTACTTGTTTGTCTCAGTAAGTGACGGGTAATCGGTATATCCCGCTGCGCCACCGCCATAAAGTGTTTCAGGACTTAGTGAGGCCAGAGGCACACCTGTTTTCAGCCTTTCGACTAGATCTGGGTTGGAAATGAACGGGCGACCGAACGCGAACAGATCGGCTTTTCCTTCTGCAAGTTGAGCGGACGCCAGCGCCAAGTCATAGCCGTTGTTGCCGATGTAGGTGTTTTTAAAACGCCTGCGCAGGGAGCCGTAATCGAACGGTGATGCATCACGCGGGCCGCCCGTAGCGCCTTCAACCACGTGGAGGTACACGATACCCAATGCATTAAGTTCATCAGCGACGTAGTTAAATTGCGGCTGCGGATCACTGCACGAAATCGCATTAGCAGGCGAAACGGGTGAAATACGCACGCCGGTGCGGTCAGCACCAATCTCCTCTTTAACGGCCGCCGTGACTTCTAACAGCAGGCGCGCGCGGTTCTCGACTGAGCCGCCGTACTCATCGGTACGCTGATTGGCACCGTCTTTAAGGAACTGTTCCAGCAGATAACCATTCGCTCCGTGGATCTCTACGCCGTCAAACCCGGCGGCAATCGCATTGGCAGAGGCCTTTCTGAAATCGTCGATAATCCCCTTTATTTCCTGCAGCTCGAGCGCGCGTGGCTCAGAGACATCAGCAAATCCGTTGTTCACAAATGTTTTAGTCTCGGCACGGATGGCAGACGGTGCGACCGGAGCAGCGCCACCGGGCTGTAAATCGACATGCGAGATACGTCCTACGTGCCAGAGCTGTACAAATATGCGCCCACCTTTGGCATGCACGGCATCTGTCACTTTGCGCCAACCATCGATCTGCGCCTGCGTGTAGATCCCTGGCGTATCCTGATAGCCCTGCGCCTGCGCGGAGATCTGCGTGGCTTCGGTAATCAGCAATCCAGCGGTAGCTCGCTGGGCGTAGTAGGTTGCAGCCAGTTCGCCTGGAACCAGACCTGCTCCGGCACGATTACGCGTCAGCGGTGCCATCACGATATGGTTGGCAAGCGTTATTGTCCCAAGATCATAGGGTTGAAATAAGGGTTGGTGGGTCATTTAGTTTTCCTGATAGTGAAGGTAAGAATCTAATGATGTCGATAGTAATCTAAAAAGTCAATGCGTTTGATTATGATCATCATCAATGTATACTAATGACGTGATTTTTTTAAAAGAGGATTTGAAAAACGATGAAAGTGTCAAAAGAGCAGGTCCGTGAAAACAGAAAGCGCATTGTCGAAACTGCTTCAGTATTGTTTCGTGAACGTGGCTATGACGGCGTGGGCGTCGCGGAACTGATGTCTGCAGCAGGATTAACTCACGGCGGGTTCTACAAGCACTTTGGTTCTAAGGTTGATCTGATGGCGGAGGCTGTGAGTTGCGGTTTTACGCGTTCTGCAGAAAGCACGGCAGGTGTGAACCGAGAAAAATTTATTGAATACTACCTCTCCCGCCAGCATCGCGACGGTATGGGGAACGGTTGCGTGATGTCGGCATTGGGCGCGGATACAGCCCGTCAGTCTGAGTCAATGAAGGCGACATTTGCGGCTGGCATTGAACGTCAGCTGGCACTTTTGGGAAATGAAGATGGAACGCGCGCTGACCTTATAGATACCATTGCTCATCTTGTTGGCGCCCTGGTGCTGTCCCGTGCTTGCCCGGATAATTCCGCTCTGGCTGATGAAATTCTGGATGTTTGCCGTTCCCGCATTCTCAGTCAGGACGTCAATGAAAATTGATTTTTCAAATCATCCAGGGAGTTAATAAAATTTTTCTCAGATTTTCCGATGAGTTATCAATAGTGTGTATTGGGCAGCTGAACTAACGGCAAATAGCCAAGGTAGAGATTGCTATGGGCCGTATAATCTTCAAAACAAGTTATGATTTATAGTTAGAGGTGTTTAAGTCTTTTTGCTAGCTATGATCAACTTAAATGCAGAGTTATAACAATTCATAAGCATTTACAGAAAATGTCCTTAATGGATACGCAAAAGATATATTGCTCCTTTGATGGAAAAAATCTCTGCTAACCCAGAGTTTTTTTCGTCTAAATAAATGGGCAGTCATCGAACTCGTCTGTGAATACATCGTTAATGACGCATGCGCCCCCCTACTCCCCCCCCTCCAATGACTAAATTGACTCGGAATTTTTTACCCAAAGTAAAATGTATATGCATATCAACGATGAATGAAAGGATTAGTCTGAATTGCAGAGACTGTACTGGGTAGCCAGGGAAAACTCTCGTAATAGTATTAATAAATTTTTAACTATTAGAGAACTTACGATGGGATTTATCTTGATAATCAGTCATCGATGAAAAAGATAGTAAAGTTAGCTTATAATCCGGAGATTTATACAGACTGTAAATAAAAACATGTTATTAAAAACAGTGTTGACACTTTAGAAAAAATCATTAAATTAGCTTTTAACAGCAGTAGAAAATCACTTGCTGTTTATAAAGAGTGTTAAGTTCATTAGTTATTAGTAAACTTGCGATGAAGGCGGCGAAGTTTGTTTTTTGGTTAATCGCTTTAAGGCAGTTTTTCCATAAGCGACAATGCTTCAAAGCCATGTAATAAATATATTAAATCGCAAAATGTGAAATTGAACGCGATGAAGTAATGCCATGTTCTTAAAGTTTTTTTGCGATGTTTTTTAGATTGGATTTATCAAATCGCAATGAATGTAAGGCAACGCATCAATAGTATATATCGCGAGGGGAGATGTACCTGTTTGTGACATCAATAGTTCAGATGTCAACATAAAGTAACAGAGTATTAAATCAGCAAATAGATAGGAGGTTTTTTATTAGTTATAGCCTAATATTATCTGAGATAAACGTGTACATCTAATGCAGTACTAATAGTAGTAAGTCAATTAAGTTCATTAATGTTAAATTTGAAGTTGGAAGAAAGATAAAAGCCCTGACTGCAAATGGTCGGGGCTTTTATCGTTTTAGCCTCACACAAATCATTATCAGACCATTCTTAAGACCATCCATGTTCCTTCCAGAAAGGGCCAAATGGCTCAGTGAGTTAGCTAATTAAAATTATTATATAATTAATACTTGCTTATTAAATCATTCTAAGTCTACTATGATGCCATCGGTTTGGAACACAGACCTTATGAAAGCAGTTTTAGTAAAGCAGTTCTCAGTTCAAGCGTTATCCATAGATACCCTTCTTCATGAGCCTCCTCCTAAGTGCCAAGTAAGTAAAACTCTGCAAAACAGGCCTCGTTCGTCACGATAAGTGGCTCAAAAAATGAAAGGAAGTATCTATGTCTAATAAAATGACTGGTTTAGTAAAATGGTTTGATGCTGGTAAAGGTTTCGGTTTTATCTCTCCACAAGACGGTAGCAAAGATGTATTCGTACATTTTTCCGCCATCCAAAGCAGCGATTTCAAAACCTTAGACGAAGGCCAGAAAGTGGAATTCTCGATTGAGAACGGCGCTAAAGGCCCCTCAGCTGCCAATGTTGTCGCGCTTTAATTGCCGATAACCTCACTAAAACTTACGATAGCGATGATGGCCAGAGCCTGAGCAGTTAAGCTTAGTGATAAAAAAGCCCGCCTTGAGCGGGTTTTTTCGTTTAAGGTTTTGGGTAGATGCTCTGAGATTTAAAATTTAACAGCATTGGTTCTAACCTACTCCCATCTTAGCCGCCTGCGGACACGTTTGAAGCGCTGCGCTTGAACAGTATCCAACTATCACACCGCAACTGAACACATAGCTAAGCCCCAGCGCGGTCATTTGCAACGGCAAAGGCCACGCGGACTTCACATTGGTAAACTGAGGAAGCAGAGCGAGAAACAAAAGAAATACTTTCAGATTTAGACCGTTAATACAAAACCCCTTTAACGCCCACTTTACCCTTGACCCAAACTCTTCACCGTCGCGATCTATTACAGGAACAGAGGGATTACGAAGTATTCCTACACCTAGCCAAAAAAGGTAACCAGCACCCGTAATAGTCAGGAAACGGCCAAGAATGCGGCAAACATAGTTAACGGCATATAATCAGGTTATCCCTTACCAGGCATTTACCCGGTTGATACGAGACAGCCGAAACGCTCAATATAATTAACCTTTTTATAAATTCCGTGGCGGAAATGCTGTGAAATAACATCACTTAATTACTGAAATGCGCTTCATAGTCGGAGTTAAAGCGGTGGTATAGGATTGGCCACTACCTGTTTGATATGAAATGGCAATGATTTAAAATATTTTCCTATGCAGATGAATAAAAATTTAACGGTATTGATTTATTAAAAAAGCAGTCTTCAAGCTAATAATCTTTATTTAATATGTTAATGACATTTATTCCGGAAGGGAATATTTGCAAAGGTCAGCGTAAAGGCTCGCTTCTTCTTCCTGGCAATTCAGTAAAAGTGCCGGCTATGTTTTATTAATTTAAATAATTGATTTATATGATTAATATTCTCATAAGCCGTCGAAAAGGCTGTTACACTTCGCGCGGGTGCTCAGGATCTTTCTGTTCTGAGCATGGATTAAGATTTATGCAAAGAGCAGAAAGCAAGAAGCCCCGAATTGAAGTTAATTCAACCCGAGGCCCTCGTTTATGCGTAGCAACATAAAGGTAGCGCCTCACATGCTGAAAAGCAAGGACAAGGAGGACAGATGCTACACAAACCAGTATTAACCGTTTTTATACTGTGCGTGACAGTTTTAACGCTCGCATGGATGTATCGGGGATCACTTTGTGAAATCCAGGTTAGAAACGGCAAGATGGAGGTTGTGGCTTCACTGGCCTACGAATCCGTGAGGTAATACAACCCAACAGACGGGAGTTCGCTCCCGTCTGTTGGAGGTTGTTTAGCATAGGTCCAAAAGCACCCGTTCAGATTTACCGGCCAGCCTTCGGGCTGGCTTTTTTATGCATAAAGCCCCCGTAAGGTAAGGTTTGTTCAGCGTGGTCGAGACGGTGTAGACGATTTAAACAAATCGTTTATTTCACATAGATATATAAATAAAAGGCTATATTCCCAGCACGTAACTCTCATTCATCCAATTAAATTCTAACTCCCTCCAGGTAAAGGCGTTATTTTCTTAACTTCAATTAGACAGCAGCAACGTTAAAGCAAATATTTGTCTAGAAAAATGCAAACGTTCTAGACAGCTCTCTCACGAGGCTCTAGCTTCTATCAGAATTGTTATACTTGATAGGCTAAGGCATTATGAAAAATGATATCAGGTCCCTCGATCTTAATCTTTTAAAGGCTCTGGATGCGTTACTGGATGAAGGCAGCGTAACTCGGGCGGCTCAGCGCCTTTCTCTGACTCAACCGGCTGTCAGCGGAATGCTTACCCGCTTGCGAGATTTTTTTGACGACCCCCTTTTTGTACGAACACGTCATGGCATGGTACCCACGTTACGGGCCAGCGAACTCGCTTCACCGGTAAAGCAGATCCTCACAGACATCGCTATATTACTTAAGCCATTGAATTTTATACCTATAACAGCGGAACTCACTTATACCATTGTAGCAACGGATTATGCGCTTAAGGCCGTAATCATACCGTTGATGGCCGCGCTGAAACAACGTGCGCCTCTTATCAAAGTCGCCGTGCGACCTGTAGACAATGCGCGAATATATCAGCAGTTGTCTCGGGGAGAAGTCGATATGGCCCTACTAACACCGCAGACAACACCCGATGATCTGCATGGAAGAGCGCTTTATGAAGAGCATTATGTCTGCGTAGCCTCTGGCCATCATCCACTGGCTGCAGGTCAGGAGATTACGCTAGAGCAGTTCTGCGAACAGGAACACATCTTGGTATCGACGGAGGGGAAATTTACGGGGGTAACAGATGAAGTGCTTGCGGAATTACGACTGACCCGACGAGTCGGTATGTCAGTCAATAGTTTTCTGGTGATACCCGATATTTTGCGCTTAACCAATATGATTGCGGTGGTACCCCATCGTATGGTCCCGGCTGACAGTGATCTCGTCATTATCCCTCTGCCACTGAAAGTCCCCGGCTTTACAAAAAGCATGGCGTGGCATGAACGTACTCATCGAGACTCTGCTCATCAATGGATACGCGCGTTGTGTGTTGAAGTCAGCCAGCACTCCGGCTGATATAAGATAACTTATTAGCATAATAATTAATGACGATTAGCCTTATATCTCTTTTGCGTTGATAATTTTTACATCACGTTGAATGGTATGGTCGTAACGACACGTTCAGCGCAATCAATCATCAAAATGGGATACATATGAACGTAATTAATTGGCCTGAAAATTATATTCCGGGTTTTACCGATAACTTTGTTTCAAATGAAATGATTATCTCAGGACTAAGTGTCAGGGATGTTTGGCCCTTTCTAAGTCAGCCATTCCTGTGGCCTGACTATTATAAAAACTCAGCAGATGTGCGCTTTTATGATGATAAAGGACCAGTCTTGGAAAATCGTGTGCGCTTCTACTTCAGCACATTTGGATTTCCTGTTGAATCACAGGTCGTAGAGTGTGTTTCACCGACGGAGGGCCAACCAGCACGTCTAGCCTGGCATGGATGGGCAGGTGAAGAGAATACCCCTGAACGTCTCGATGTACATCATGCGTGGCTATTAGAAGATCTGACTGATCATCGTATTCGTATCCTGACACAGGAAACTCAGAACGGAAATCCTGCAAAGGAACTGGCAAAAACTCGCCCAAATCCAATGCTAAACGGCCATCAGGAATGGCTGGATGGCCTGATTGAAGCCGCGACCCGCACCGTTCGATAAAAAATTAAGGTATGTAGTGGTCTATTGAAAATAACCACTACATCAACATTTACTATCCCTTTTACTGCCGTGTATTTGCCCAAAAAACGGCAGGTTGCGGATGTGGTAATCAACAGTTCGCAAGCACGATTTTTCCCCGAATACAGCCTAATGCGGCACGTTCACGTGCGGAGCCTGCGGGTACGCTACGAATAGCGACATCGTTTCCGATTGGCCTCCATATGATTGCCCCCGTTCTCCCAGAGTTCTGCGCACTTCATCCCAAAGTAGCGGTTGACTTACGGTTGAACGATCGCGTGATAAGTATTGTTGATGAAAGTATTGATATTGCCATCCGGGTTGGCGTGCGGGAAATTGAAATCGTGCCTTCATCGAATATTATCGTCGATGCAAGCGAAGCAGTCATAGCGGCAGTGGCTGCCGGTGCTGGGATAGGAATGGCCACGAGTTTTATGACTGCTTCTTTAGTGAGGAAAAAAGCCTTAATTCCCGTTCTGTCAGACTTTACGTTAGAGCGGCACAATATTTCGGCAGTCTGGCATGAAAGCCGTCGTTCAAACCCTGCTGTACGTGCGTTTCTGGCGTTTATGCTTGAGAAGTTTTAATTCTTTAAACACGCACCCCTCACATTAAACAATATGATGAAAATAGGCCCGCTTTAGGCACTGAACTGCCATAGCAGTGCAAAGAACAGCGATGAGTGAAAAGCAGAAGTCGTGGCACATCATCGAATACAGGCATGCTGTATTTGCGGAATTCATATTATTAATGACAGGGTGATGCTTTAACATCAGTATATTCTATCTCGAAGAATATTTGTCTAGGGTTATCGCGATGATAACAGTTGAGAAATCAGACCCATTTTCTACAGAATCTCAATTTTTAGTTGAGAAATTGTCATCAGAACTTGCCGCTATTACCGGTGATAGTGGCAAAAATAATTTCACAGTAGACTCAATGGATCAGGACAGATCGCTGTGGGTACTGGCAAGAAATAAAGAGGGTGAAGCGATAGGTTGCGGTGCTATCCGGCCGTTAACGCAAGATATAGCCGAACTTAAAAGAATGTTTGCAGACCGAAGCTCTCCTGGTATCGGTAACGCTTTACTCACTTTTTTAGAAACATCAGCGAAAAGTATGGGATATACCGAGCTTTGGCTTGAAACCAGGCACGTTAACCATAGGGCTGTAAATTTTTATAGGAAGAATGGGTATGTAAGCATTGAGAATTACGGCCCCTACAAAGGCCGGGATGAAGCTGTATGTTTCTCGAAAAAATTACCACACTAGCATTCAAGGGGGAGCAACTTCGGTTCAGCAGCAGTATGCGTACAGCGTTAAAATATCCACTCTTGGCACCAGGCTACCTGCCGGAGTCATCACTGTCGCCGTTGAGCAAGTAGCGAATGTCTGGTTGCAGCAAGTAAGTCTCGCGAGTTGCTGAATTATCCCTGGTGAATACAAATGGACGACTCATGAATGTTATCATCGCGAACATGACCCCTGATAATAAAGGTTTTTTAGAGTTAAAAGTAGAGAGCATGGCTGCTGGATTTAACATGCTACGCAGACTGGAAGAAAACTGGCTGAACGGGCAGAATCGATTTGATAAGCCAGGTGAGAACCTGTTAGGTTTTTATGCCGACGGATCACTCATTGCTGTGTGTGGGTTAAACCAAGACCCCTACATGCCTTCAGTTCGGGCCGGACGACTCCGTCATCTCTATGTCGGAGTCGAATGGAGAAGAATGCAGGTTGGTATCAGTCTGCTTAAGGCATTGCTAAAGGGTTCTGGCCACTGGTTTGATTTTATCAATACTAACGCGCCTCCATCAGCATTCACCTTCTATGAACGTGCTGGCTTTATTCCGCTAGCAGATGTCGATAAAGTGACTCACCGCCTGTATCTTGAAGACATATAATTTTAATCCATTGACCTACAACCAACTAATTGACACATAATGGTAAAAATAACGTCCGCTCTGGCACTCTGCTGCCCATCTGTAGATAGTTTGTGCTGATAACCTCTCCGCAAGACTGATCGGTTGCGAAGTCGCTAGATTACATTCGTTGAATGAATCAAATACTGCGACAGAAAATCCTCTACATCTTGTTTTCCAATACCCAGCGTAAAACTGATACCTGATTTTTTTAAAATATTGATGCCTTCCCCTCTGTTCCTGGGATGCGGGTCTTCTATTGCAATGTAGATATGTCGTGGCTTTAACTCTGCAAGCGTTAAAGCACAGGAAGGGGTTCTTCCTTGGAAGGAGCAGGGCTCAAGAGTGACAAAAATTTCACATTCATCAATAGGTAACGTAAGTTTTGAGATGGCTTCTATCTCTGCATGATGGTGGCCTGGAGATTGAGTAAAGCCTTTAGAAACAACATCTCCGTTATGGACAATTACGCATCCCACCGGTGGATTTGGTCTGCATTCAGGTAATGCCTGTCGAGAGTATTCAAGCGCCAACAACATGAATTTCAATTTTTCGTCCATAACGCCCTTCTCTACCAGAGGTTATAAGTCATTGGCCTACAATTTTTAGGCCGTTTGTCATAAATGTCTAACAATTTAGCCGACCTAATTAAAAACTCTCAGTGAAGTCAACGTGGTGATCACTTGCAGAGCGATTTTAACCAGAGTGTTGCATCCCTCGATTGAACTCACAGAGCGGACTTTTGCTCACATACAGCCAAGTACGAAACCTATGTCATAAACTTCCCCACGCGCTGACTGCTGAGCTTGAGAAGGCACGGGACATTTTTATATAAAAATGCAGTTCTGACTTCCCTGTCATAGCTGCGTGATTAAACCTTTGTTATCTATACTTCGGTATTAGTTGTCGTACGTCCTGATGTGTAGATTTCATTCTGCTGCTGATTGCCAGGACGTATCTTGAACCAAATTGCATACATTGCGGGCAGGAATACCAGCGTGATGATGGTGCCGCCAAACGTGCCGCCAATGAGGGTGTACGCCAGCGTTCCCCAGAACACCGAGTGTGTCAGCGGAATAAACGCCAATATGGCAGCCATCGCAGTGAGCAACACCGGCCTGGCTCGCTGCACCGTCGCCTCAACCACCGCATGAAACGGAGCCATCCCTTCCTGCTCGTTATGATGGATCTGACCTATCAGGATCAGGGTGTTACGCATCAGAATCCCAGATAATGCAATTAATCCTACCAGCGCGTTGATGCCAAACGGCTGGTTGAAGAGCAGTAGCGTTGGCACCACCCCAATTAGCCCCAGTGGGGCGGTGAGGAATACCATCACCATCGCCGACATCGACCGCACCTGCAGGATAATAATCAACAGCGTCATGGCAATCATGATAGGAAACAGGGGTGCCATCGCTTTGGTGGCTTTTCCTGATTCTTCAATGGGGCCGGCCTGCTCAATGCGGTACTCGGCCGGCAGCGAATTAATGACCGGTTGCAGCGATTTCATGATTGCCGTGGAGACATCAGGAGGTTGTAGATTTTCGGCAATGTCTCCCCGTACGGTAATCGTCGGGGTACGATCGCGACGACGCAGAACGGGGTCTTCCATTCGCACTTCCACATCCCCTATCTGAGACAGCGGAATGCGCTGGCCGGAAGACCCCACTAAGGTAAATCCGGCTATTTTAGCTGGATCAAGCCGGATATCCCCCGCCGCGCGTCCCATGACCTGCACCGAACGGATGTCTTCACGTACAGAGGTAATCGGAACCCCTGAAAGCAAGAACTGAAGCTGCTGTGCGACCGTACTTGATGTCAACCCAACCGCCTGAAGGCGGTCCTGATTGAGCGTAAAATGCAGCGCCGGTACCCGCGGGCCCCAGTCGGTGTTGATGGTCCTCATCATTGGGCTGGCCTGCATCACCCTTTCTACTTTATCTGCAATTTCGCGCAGTTTAGTAGGGTCCGGCCCCATGACACGGTAAGCCACCGGATAAGGTGAATACGGACCAAACACCAGTTGAGTCACGCGCACGCGCGCCTCAGGTGCAAGACCGCTGGCAACCGCTTCACGCAGTCTGAACTTGAGCGCCTCACGCGCTTCCTGGCTGTCCGTCAGCACGACAATTTTCGCAAAAGACGGGTCGGGCAACTCGGGCGCCATGGCCAGATAAAAACGCGGCGACCCTTGCCCGATGTAGGATGTGACGATTTTTGCCTCTTTCTGCTTTCTCAGCCAGGCTTCTATTTTCGCGGTGGTGGCGCTGGTCTGCTCAATTGAGGTGCCATAAGGCATCTGCACCTCAACCAGTACCTCTGGGCGATCGGATGTCGGGAAAAATTGTTTTTTAACCAGCCCCATGCCGAGGATAGCGACAGTAAAGATGGCAATAACGGTACCGGCTACTGCCCACTTGCGCGCGATAACCCGTGTCAATAACCGGCGAAAGCGGTTGTAATGACGGGTGTCGTAAATAGCCGCATGCCCGCCCTCTACCGTTTTGATGTTCGGCAGCATTTTCACACCCAGATAAGGCGTAAATACCACCGCCACGACCCAGGAGGCAATCAGGGCTATCCCGACAATCCAGAACATGTTGCTGGTGTACTCACCGGCTGTGGACTGTGCGAAACCGTTGGGCATAAAACCGACGGCGGTGACCAGCGTACCCGCCAGCATTGGGGCCGCCGTGTGGCTCCAGGCATAGGCCGAGGCTTTGATACGGTCGTAGCCCTCTTCCATTTTCACCACCATCATCTCTATGGCGATAATGGCATCATCGACCAGCAACCCCAGCGCGAGGATCAGTGAACCCAGGGTAATGCGGTCAAAGTTTTTGCCGGAAGCCTCCATCACCACGAAGACAATCGCCAGCGTCAGCGGCACGGCGGCTGCGACTACCACGCCCACGCGCCATCCCATACTGACGAAGCACACCACCATGACCACGAGCAGCGCGACAAAGAATTTGATCATGAACTCGTCAACGGCGGAGCTGATGTTGACTGACTGATCGGTGACCTTCATCAAGGTCATGCCCAGCGGCATGCTTTCATTGATTTTAGCCGTTTCCGCATCCAGCGCCTTCCCCAGATCCAGACCGTTCCAGCCGTCACGCATGACGATGCCCAGCAGCAGCGCCGGTTCACCCTGATTGCGGATCAGGAAGGTCGCAGGGTCCTCATAGCCACGCTCAACCGTTGCTACATCCGAAAGCTGCAGGGTTCTGCCCTGTACGACGATGGGCGTTTCGCGGATTTTCTCCAGTTTGTCGAAAGCACCCTCCAGGCGGATAAAGACCTGCGGTCCTTTAGTGTCAATTGAACCGGCGGGCGTCAGTACGTTCTGGCTGTTGAGGGCGGAGAAAATATCCTGAGGAGCAATGCCCAGCGTCGCCAGCCGGTCATGCGAGAACGAGACAAAGATACGTTCAGCCTGTTCGCCGATGATATTGACCTTCTTGACACCCGGCACATGCAAAAGACGCTGGCGCAACGATTCCGCATCGCGGACCAGCAACCGCTGTGGCTCTCCTTTCGCCTTTAGCGCAAAGAGCGCAAAAGTCACGTCAGAGAATTCATCATTGACCATCGGCCCGATGACGCCTGCAGGCAGGTTTTTGGCCTCATCACCCAGCTTCTTACGTGCCTGATAGAATTCTTCCTGCACCTGTGAAGGCGGCGTGCTGTCCTGCAGTGACAGCATGGTAAAAGCCAGACCGGGACGCGTATAAGTCTCGCTACGGTCATACCACTTAAGCTCCTGCATGCGCTTTTCAAGCGGTTCAGCAACCTGATCCTGCATCTCCTGCGCGGTGGCACCCGGCCAGGCAGAAATAATCGTCATCTGCTTGACGGTAAACGGTGGATCCTCAGCTCGACCCAGTTCGAAAAACGAAAGAATGCCCGCGACCGTTATCAGAATAATAAGGAACAATGTGATTGAGCGCTCACGAACGGCAAGCGCTGAAAGATTGAATCTCCCCTCACTCATGGCTGACTCCCGGCCGTGCTGGCACCGGATTGGTCGGTCAGTCGTACTGTTTCACCGTCATGCAGCAGATGCGCACCCAGAGCGACCACCTGTTCTCCCGGCTTAAGCGGACCTGTCACCTTTGCCGAATCGTCACCCAATCCCAGCACCTGAACCGGCCGCCATGACACTTTGGCTGGCTTGCCTGAAATCTCCCAGACACCCGGCCCTTTCCCCGGGTCATAGAGGGCCGCTAAAGGCACCTGCATCATCTGGCCCGGTAATTTATCGTCTGTAATATGAAGCGTAACGGTGGACCCCAGTGGCGCGCTAGCCAGCGCCCCCTCAAGCACATATCTCGCCTCGAAGGTGCGTGTTACAGGATCAGCCGCATCGGAAAGGAGACGCAGTTTTGCAGAAACTGAGTGTTTATCAGTACCGTACAGTGTTGCCTCAGCTTCGCTTCCAACAGCCGGACGTAACGTCTCGGGTAACTGCACGATAGCCTCGCGCTGCCCTGCTCTGGCCAGACGAACCACCGGTTGCCCGGCACTGACAACCTGACCGGGTTCAGCCAGCGTGTCCATGACGACGCCATCGGCATCGGCCAGCAACACGGCATAGCCCATCGTGTTTTGTGCCACATTCGCCTGTGCCTGGGCAGCACTAAGCTCAGCTTTAGCCGTATCTGCCGCGGCCTTTATCTGATCGTAGGCCGATGCAGACACTACGCCTGCAGTAACAAGCCTGCGATAACGCACCTCATCATCAGTAGCCTGTTTTGCACGCGCACGTGCAGCCGCGACAGCCTGTTGCTGAGCTTGCGCCAGCAGACTCAGGTCAGCGGGGTCCAGACGCATTAAAGGCTGACCGCGTTTAACGGTCTGTCCGGTATCCACCAGACGTTCAAGAATTTTGCCTTGCACTCTAAAACCGAGGTCGCTTTGAATACGAGCGACTACAACGCCGGTGAATGCGCGGGAGCTATCAACAGGACTCACCACGGTTGCCGCTCTTACTAAAGGGGGCTGAGTACGTGGATCATGAATGTCGGAAGACTCGCCGCAGGCCACAATCGCAAGCGGCAACAGGCAAATAGCAAAAGTGGCAGGTTTGAGCCTGAGCATGGTTCCCTTATTTATTTAACAGGATAGAAACCACATCTTCAGACTAGTGACCAAAAAAGTCAATAGTCACAATTAGGGCGACAAACTTCTCAATATGAGTGACGACAGGAGTGCAGCTGCTGACGATGCCGTCTCCAGATTGTATTGCAACTGAACGGGACTAACATAAGGCCGCATAACCAAATATATCGCATGGGCGGCCTCATCCAGCGGCGTTTTGCGTTCAAACTCTCCCGTCTGCCGCCCTTCAAGAATGATTTGCTCAATCAAATGTCGCAACCGTTCTTCATGCGCCTCTGCTGAGGGCCACTTATCGCGGGCGGCTACCGCAGCAATGTCGTAAAGCTTGCGATCGTGAAAAAACAAATCGCTCCCGGCTTCAATGAGTGCTCTAAATAAACACCTCAATTTCTCGGAGGCCGTCGGCGCACTTGCAATCGCTGAGTCGACAATCGCCATGATCATCGCCAGCCGGTTGGTGCAGATCACCTCGCCGATAGCCTGCTTGGAGTCAAAAAACTTATAGATGTAAGCCTTTGAAAAGCCGATTGCTTTAGCGAGGTCGGAGACAGTGGTTTTTTCATACCCGAAATGCCCGAAATGTTCTGTGGCGGCTTCCACGACCTGATCACGGACGCTATGGTCCGATGGCCCTCTAGGGGCATGTAAATTTGTGTTTTTAGTCATTTTTCCAGCTTAGCTCAGTGAGCCTTAATTGACAATGAGTAACCACATTGTGATTTAGTCACACTCCAGACGTGACTTTTGAACAGCAATGCCCTCGCAGGTGTTTCTGCTTGTGAGCTTTGCAGCAAGTGCGGGAAACAGACCACAATGCTGACAGTAGTTTGATGCATCAGCTGCACAGCGCTGCAGAATTCAGCAAAACCGCGGGCTACGTTTAATTAAATTAACACATTGTTTTATATAAGTATTATTTTCACATGGAGTTCAAAAGGCTGTTACACTTCGCGCGGGTGCTCAGGATCTTTCTGTTCTGAGCATGGATTAAGATTTATGCAAAGAGCAGAAAGCAAGAAGCCCCGAATTGAAATTAATTCAACCCGAGGCCCTCGTTTATGCTCAACAACATAAAGGTAGCGCCTCACATGCTGAAAAGCAAGGACAAGGAGGACAGATGCCACACAAACCAGCAGTCACCGTTTTTATACTGTGCGTAACGGTTGTAGTGCTCGCATGGATGTATCGGGGATCACTTTGTGAAATCTAGGTTAGAAACGGCAAGATGGAGGTTGTGGCTTCACTGGCCTACGAATCCGTGAGGTAATGCAACCCAACAGACGGGAATTCGCTCCCGTCCGTTGGAGGTTGTTTAGCATAGGTCCAAAAGCACCCGCTCAGATTTACCGGCCAGCCTTCGGGCTGGCTTTTTTATGCATGCAGCCGCCGTAAGGTTTTGTTTGATTTGGTTTAACGTAGTAGCTAAAGAAACGGATTGAACTAGATCTCTCTATTTCATATTGATATCACAATAAGAGGCGATGCTTTATTGAGTTCGGATTAACAAAGAAAATCTTTCCACATATGCAGTCAGTACCCCCTCCCCTCTTCATCACAAAGATTCTTTTTATAAATAAGGACCCTTCTTTTGCTAAAGCTCTCAACTAAATACATAGTCAAATGTGTTAGTTCAAAACCATCTTCATATCAGAGATATAGGTTGATAATTATGTGATTCTATTTGGATAAAATTAAATTCTCCTCAACAGGAAAATTATCCACATACCAGGAGAATCAGTTCTTCTGATAACCTATTTTTAGAAATATAGGGTTAAGAGCCTAAGCCTCTCATTCTCACCTAATACAACTCGAAGTACATCAGTAGCGAGAGCGTAGATATAATGACGCCATTCGCAACAGAACGCTGACGTGCCTTACGAGTGGCATCACTGACGAACAGAAAATACTTCCACACAAGGCAGTAATTCAGCAGTAGACTCGATTGTTGAGGCCATAAATTCTCGGTCGAACTGGAAACTCTCGCGACAGTGCCATGCATAAAACGGCTTACATTTTGTGTATTCTTATAGCTTTCATTAGTGCACGTTGTACGAGCTAAAGGAGTCCTATGCCAGTGTATCGATGCAGTTGGGATAAAGGCAGGCCTCCCTTTAACAGACGCTTCAACGATACATATTTGTATTCAGGCGGCTTAAACATAAAATTTTTCCACGTATAAACCATGAAGTCTAAAACACATTTTTATTCAGTAACCTACCGTTAATAAACTTCACCCTTTCCCTCGTCTCCTTCAGAACCTAATCGCAATTTTTTATGCACGATCCTTATCAGTTCAGATTGGTTTATCCCTTATTGCAGGTAAAGAAAAATGCACTGGGTTCCAAAACTCACCTTTAAAACACAGAAAATAGCTCCACACAATACATACCCTCTCCTACCTGGTGTTGTTGTAGCCCTAACTCTCATCGATAAGCCAACTTTGAGCTTATTGATTATGAGGAAAGTGGGCATCCGTACCCTACTCGAAACGAGTTGAATCTTAAAAAAACACACGCACAGATAATTCATCCACATTGAGGCATCAATACTAAAAGCCACAGTCTTTTTGCTTCAATATTACGCTCGGCGTATTCGTACACATTTTTTGTTGTCTTAATTGATCCCTATAGCGTAGCTTCAGGCAGAAGTTCCTATTCAGATTTGCGAGCGCCATGAACTCATTAATTAATGAACACGGGTTAATGGAAAGCCATTGTCCTGACGCCAAAACAATTTATCCACACTTGCAAAAGTAAGCCCCCTTCTCTTTCTTTTCCCATTTTTTAGCTGAAGAACACCCTTGTCCTGTCGACTTCAATCAAAGTACTTCTGAAAAAAAATCTCAATTTAGACCAGTCACCGAATGAGTTCTCAGGATTGCATAAGTCCAGATCTACACCAGGAAAGCATTTAATTGAAGCTGTATATATACACATATAATTATATACAGTCACATTACGTTTTAGCTGTATTCTCATTCGTACGACATAGGATTAATGTACGTGTTATATCTCCCACTATTGTGAGCAGACACATGCAGTTCGTGCTTTCCAGGTAAAGCACAAGACCGATGTTGAGCAGGCTTTAGACCTGAATCAGGACTGTTCACGTCATCCAGGCGCAGCAGCGGTTTTAGTGAACCTCAATACGTCAGACTGAGCTATGTGTGCCTTGGCAGTTGTTAACAATCTTCAGGCAAGCTACTAGCCGGGATTTGGACCTAATTCCTACGTCGAAAACCAAAGGCTATCTTTTTTAAATAATGTTGGGTGTGATTGCTCGGTCAAATCAACCTAAAGTCTTAGGTCTCCAGAGGGGCTTACTTATTTCAAAATTAAACCTTTTATCACCGAATATAACATCACCGTTTTTCGTCTCAACACGCTTCATATACGAACTTATCAGATGGCATGCACACTGTGCCTGAGTCAATAAGAGTGTTGCGAAGGGTATATTAAAACGATGAAAACGTACTGGTGTCACTGTCATTAATTCAGAAGTCGCTAGTAGGATTTTCTGACATCAGGTCTCTGACAAGATTCGCTAGCAGACTGAACTCACGGCACGTATCGGAATAGCGCGACTGAAGACGCTTGCCAAGAGTTGCCAGTAAGTTTCTAAAAGTTTGTCGACAACGATTGACGATTTACAGGGAAAAGGGTTAGTGCTTTGTTGAGAAAATGGTTCGCGAGATAAGGGCAGAAAGTGTCTGTCCCTCCAAGAAAAGATACTGACTAAACAGCAAATCATGTGCAGCCACATTTTTGGTCGACATAACGCTGAGAAATTCAAAATGCGCCAGCCGTAAGCAATCATGCAAAAATATCAGCAGAAAAGTTGAGGAAAGAAAACGATTCTGCTGATACATCGCAGTGTTCATTCGAGCCTCTCCCTTTACTTTCAATCAACGCCAATATCGCCTCAGACAGCAATGAAAAACTTATCAATGCTACAAATAATCCTCGCAACATTATCACAGCAGCTCAACGTGCCATTAATCACTTATGACGTGAAGGGTACAGATCTGTCAAAGCCGTAACTAAATTCAATGACTGTTATCGAACAAGACCAGCTTAACATTCTCTGTTAGATGAACATTTGCCAAGGCGTGATGATGAGAAGTTAATATTCATCCGCGATTAAATAAGTAATTAAGGTCCAGGAAGGAAGTGGGTTGCACACAAGGCGTGTAACTGGCTTAGGAAATGACAAGGGTAATGTTATCGCCAGCTTAAACCACACTCTGGGATAAATTAATCAAAGGTATAATTTAGTAGGAACGTGAGATGGGTTATTTAAAGGGCAGGGCAGTCAACTTTTATACAGAGCATGTTTTATGAAAGATTCTATAGTGATAATTGCTTTGCATATAAATCAGAGAATTCTCTGAGTAGTGACTTCTAACCTAATAGATTCAATTTCATTATTTGATCACTGGAAGTCGACCTTACAAAATTTGAATGAAAGGAGCTGGATTGAGCGGAATGTTCGCCACATCCGAAAAGCATGAAATGCGACAGTAACATAGGCTGAAATTCGTGGCGATTTCACCCTGAAATCCGGCCTAAAATAAAAATAAAAACCATTAAAATCAATAACTTATCCGTGAAATTTCGGTGGCGAACATAATGAAGTTTCATCTGGAATTTCAGGTCCCTACGGAGCTTTACTCTTGGCGATTTCAGGCTGAAATCGCCAAGATTCAAAACTAAATTATTCGCTTAAATGTTTTTCAATAGTCGCCAAAATAGCCGCATCAAGTTCGTCCTGCAGTTCTTTTGATAAACGACTAAATTCATAATTAACTAAACGTCCTTTAGTTTTCTTGCGAGCATATTTATCTTTCTCGGCAAAATTCCACAGCTTGTGAGTCACGAAAGAATCTTTACCAGGCCGTTCAAGAAGGGTAGGGGATACCTCCTTAAACAGATTCATAATTGCAGTCTTAAACTCATCGGGTGCATGCGAGTCACTGACGTTGCTTTTCAGCTCTGTGACCTGATCGATAAGTTCGTCGGAGCTCATGCCTTTCGCCTGCAGCTGTTCATGGAGGCTCAGCAAAAACTTATAGTCAGGGTAAGTCAGCTCAGATTGCACAGGGAAGGGGAGAAGTAACTCGGATGGCACAGAGGCAGCCTGAATAGCACGCGTTACTTTAGCTTCAGACATTTTCTGAGAAGCTGCGATTTCTTTCTGATTCATCCCGCTGTCGCGAAGCATCAATAAACGTAAACCCACTTCGCGCAGATTATGCTCTTTAGCTGTTTGAATATCAGCGGCCAACTGGCGTGCATCAGCAACACTGATTTCAGCGAACGTCACCAGGATATTGAGTCCAACCTTTTCAATAATCGCGCCTGCCCGACGACGAGATCCATCGAGGATTTCTATCCGCCCATCGACTTTACGCCCTATTGCCGGAAAAAATTGCTGTAGCTTGATGGTCCGTGTGATGTCCGTTAATGACTCGTTGGTTAATGCAGACTGATCCCGCCCGTTAGTTTCGAGTTGAACGAACGTGGCCTCTGCCACCTTCGATGCCTCAATGGTCTCAAGATGGAACATGGCACTTTTGCCCGAGGCCAAAGTAAAGCGCTGAGAGTAACCGTCTTCTGAGGTTGTTTCATTTGGGGCAGACTCACGGAAAGTCCTTCCAATAGGTTTTTTAATTGTCATCACTCACCTCAGTTTGTTCTTATAAATTCAACGCGGTCAAATACTGACTTTGCAAAGTCTTCAGCGGCAATACGAGAATTCTTAAGAGTTTCGTTGCTTCCCACGTAAGTTGCCGGATTGGCAGAGATCACCGTGTCAAAGGACTCTCCACAGCGCTCAAAGCCATCAAGGCGAGGCAAAGCCACATCAAGCATATCACCACCAAAGATTTCCTTTGCGAGGCTGTGACAGACCTTGTGGTCGGCTTTATTGAGAAGCTTAGACATAAAGCCAATGTTGCCCAACAAACGCGTTTTCATTCCTGAGTCCTCAATCATGCCGATCAACTCAGGCAGACGAGTCAAATATTTGAGTGTTGAATGAAAATCAACTTGAGCAGGGGGGATAGGAGTCATCAATAAATCCGCTGACGCTATGGCGTTTGTCAGGAAAGCATCGAGATGCGGGCCACTGTCGATGAAAATGAAATCATAATCGTGAACCAGTTTATCAATGATGTTTTCACGCAGCACGGCATAGGGATTTTGTTTGCCTAAATGTTCGGCACATAGCCCCTCCCAGCGAGAAGCGATAAAAGCATCCTCGATAGAGGCTGGCAAAACGTCAACGCCTGGCACAACTGAAGAAACGATAAATTCTTCAAGTAACTCTTCACGTGATGGGTTTTGCAGCATGGCTTGAGCTGCCGTCGTATCGACCGTTCCGACTGAGCGTGTGTGATTTAGGAACATCGTTGCAGAGGACTGCGGATCAAGGTCAATCACCAGTACTCTCAGGTCCTCAAAGAGTAATTGAGGGTGGGCACGCAATCCATGGGCTAATGAGACGCAGCTTACCGTTTTTGATACGCCACCCTTCAAATTACCCAGGAAAATAGTAAAAGCTTCTCTATGGCGATCCCGATATTTTGGTACCCCACGATGATGATATATATCAATAATGTTTTGCAATGACATCACGTATTTAGTGGCAGAACCTGCCGCTTTTTTATCAAACTGATAGCCTGCAAGTTCCATTTCAGCCACCGTGTAATCAACGTTTGCTCGAGTTAATTTTGGCAGTTTTGACAAAGCAGCTTTTGCATAAGTTTGATAGAAAGATGTTTCAGACATCTCTTCCTTAAGGGTCTGGATCTGTTCAGTCAAAGAAATAAGCATCCTCTCCGAACGTTGGGCAACCTTCGAGATCTGCTTGCTATCAGTAAGCATTTAATACTCCATTCATGCAGCATTTTTGATTTTAATCGATAATGCTGCATGTAAACGACGAAGTAAACACAAAGATTCATTTTCAACACATAAATTGATTAAAATATGTTCTTGATCTCATAAAGTGAACAAATTGTGCACGTATTACGCCAAAGAGAACGCCAATTGGCTAAAAGCTGACGGCTTTTAGTAAAACTATAGCCGTGCTCGATAATGACCATCCCTCAAGTATTTTGTTTATTTTTCTCTTTAGATCTTTAACTTTATGATTAAATATTCACTTAAATATCAATAATTTATATTGATAAAGGTGGAGTAAATTCATGCTTGAAGTTGAAGATTTTTATGTTATATGTGGAAGGATTTCATGATAGATGAGGAGGGATTTTCTGTGGATAACATAAAAAAAGCAGTCGCTTAAATGTAAAACCGCTTGAGATTGTACAGCATCGAAAAAGTCAGTTCCTGAGATGTAAAATGAGTCAAATGAGAAATTTTTAAGTATCGAAGATCTGATAAGCATTTGTTCTTTTTTTAGTTTAGATCTTTCTTTTAGGGGGTGTTTTTATCTATATATAACATGAAGTTACACGTTTATATGTGGAGTTATTTCAGGTCTCAAGTGGATACTTTTCCTGTTATTGGTGGAGGAATTTCCTGTTTAATGTAGAGTAATTTTCTGTTGATAACTTTCTATTATTCAATGAGTTAAAACCTATGTATAACTTCGGGAAAACATGAAATATACATTTAACTATCTGATAAATATACTAATTATAGCGAATGGTGTCACAAGTCAAACAAGATAGCTTCATCCCATATCCAACCAAGTGAGTAGCAAGTTCAGCCCGAATGTTAGTGACGGATCTACAAGGTCTGCATGAGTTTATAGTTAAATCAGTAACATCATCAATTTACTGATTTAACTCAGTCTACTTATTGAAAGCGATTAAGTGAAGGTGGAAGTATTTCCTGTAAACGATATCTGTAGAACATAGGTGGATAAATTTCCTGTAGCAGTAGCCGTTAGTTAAAGGTGGAAGTATTTCCTGTAAACGACATCTGTAAAACAAAGGTGGATAAATTTCCTGTAACGGTATTCGTTAGTTATAGGTGGATAAATTTCCTGTAACGGGACACGTTAGTCAAAGGTGGATAAATTTCCTGTAGCGGGACACGTTAGTCAAAGGTGGATAAATTTCCTGTAACGGTACACGTTAGTCAAAGGTGGATAAATTTCCTGTAACGGTATTCGTTAGTCAAAGGTGGATAAATTTCCTGTAGCGGGACACGTTAGTCAAAGGTGGATAAATTTCCTGTAGCGGGACACGTTAGTTTAAGGTGGATAAATTTCCTGTAGCGGGACACGTTAGTTTAAGGTGGATAAATTTCCTGTAGCGGGACACGTTAATCAACGGTGGATAAATTTCCTGTACGGTACTCGTTATTTAAAGGTGGATAAATTTCCTGTGGTGATACCCGTTAGTCAAGGTGGAGTGTTTTTCTGTTGAGTGAGAAACAGGCAAAGTGATCCTGTCACAATGATGATTTAATTCAAAAATTTTCTAGACGCTTTTGTGGAAGAATTTCCTGTTGTGTAACTAGGCCTTTTGATGGCATTTTTTGTCCGAAAATAGGAGAGAGTGAGATATATGTGGAAAAATTTCCTGTAATGAGTACGGTAGATGTGGATTAACTAATTGAATTATATAGAGTAAATAGTTTGTTTTTTTGCTTTACGTTAGTGATTTTTATGTGGAATAATTCAAACTCTTTCCACATAAGGATCAGCCAGCATGGAATTAGAAAAACTCACAGTAGTTCAGAGTAATAATTTGCTGGATGGTGCTTATGGTTCAACACTGGATGAAATACGTTTGTTGTATCTGGCACTGGCACAGATAGACAGCAGAAAGCCTCAGCCGGATACTTTATACCATCTGCGTCCACAAGATTTTCAAATGGCTTTTGGCGTAAATCCAACAAGCAGCCATCGACAATTGCGTGATGCGGCTGATAGCCTGATGAAAAAACCCGTCACAATCTACCGTAACGATCCAAAAACGGGAAAAATTCGTAAGATTCAAATGTCCTGGTTTTCTCGTTTAGAGTATGTGGTCAGCGACGATCACAGTGCTGTAGTTGTCCGTTTTGGGCAAGACGTTGCCCCCTATCTTTATGAATTAAAAGAATCTTTTACGCAGATCAATTTTAATAGTATTACTAAGTTAGAAAGCCCTTTCTCTTTGCGATTGTATAGCTGGTTGATTAAAAACAAAAATATCAACGTTCGCAATAATAACAAAGTCATTGATGTGGTTCTTGAGATTACCTGGATGCGCGAAATGGTTGCACTCGTAGGTAAATACAAAGACTACCGCGATTTTAGGCAAAAGCTTTTAGAACCGGCGATTGACCGCATAAACGCTCACACCGATATATCCGTTATATGGGAACCTGTTAAAAAAGGGCGCACAGTTTTTGCTATTAAGTTTTCTTACGTAGATGAATCAACACCTGTGGCAAGCAAACCACTCAGGCCCAGGTTGCCTCGCCGACCGCACGCTGTTGCAGGTTCTGCGCTTGAGGGAGAGTGGGCCCGTCGGAGTATTGAAGTTTTTGAAGAATACCTGAAAACACTCACTCAATATGATGAGACAGAAAAAGCAACCTTACCTGATTTGCGTAAACTTGCCAGCTGGCACAAAATTGTAGGTAACGCACTGAGACACAAACAGGTTCTTGCAGAAATAAAAGCGCGTGCAAAAAAATAGTTTTAGATAAGCAGGGCGCTACGATGAAAGTAAGTACCCACTAACTATGCTAAACAAAGTGGATGTTCATCATCATAAGTTTTCAGAAAATCACTCCACATATACCTAATCATCCCATACCTAAAAATTGATGTTTGCCGCCAGCACATTCAATGTAGATATCTGCATAGCCTTGTAATTCACCCTTTTTTTCCTGATTGACAATCCATTGTTACAGAGAACTCAGTAGTTCTATATTTGGTCGGGCTTTCATGTTCATATTTTTAAGGCGCATATGAATGTTGTAACTAATAAAGACTCTCTTTTAAGTGTGACGATGTCACGTATATCTGCGGTGATGCCGATATTCACAAGGCCAGAGTCAACTGACTCGATGCCCGCGTCGCTCAACGCGTCCGCAGCTCAAGTCTTGCACACAGAGCCAGAACACACGAAAGGTGTTGATGCGTCAGGTGAGTAAGGAGCGGACGAATGTGATGCGGCTGACGCCATGGGTAAAAAGGTGTATAAGGGGTCCGCTTGGAAAACGGAAATTATCCAACGTTAAGCCTGTTTTTTAAGCGGGCTGGAGTTGACAGGCAGCTATGATCGATAAGCGGAGGTTTGCGCTGATGATTGCCGGGCATCCATATAGCCCAGTATTCTTTCGAAGGGTGGCACTTCTGAAAAATGCAGGTATTTCAGGCATTGCTGATTCGCAACATCTCTGTGACTTTATGTGCGGGATGAAAAATCCGGCATGAAGGACACGCCGGATACCTAAATCATCCAAAACGACTTTCAGTCAATTGACAGACTGTTAATCGCCAGCGCTGCGCGCGCGGCTTCCTTGCCTTTCTTAATGAAATGCTCTGTATAGAATGTTTCTAGCACTTCAACCGGCTGGAAGTTATGAGGCGTCCGCGACACAGAATAAACCGGCACGTTGGTGGAGAGCTGCACGTTCATTAACACGTCAACGACGGCAGCCGCAACAAAAATCGTGGCGATAAATTCCACCGTCAACGACCAGCGCAGCGCAAACGATGGCATCGTATTTACCGGTTTCAGCTAAGCGTTTTGCCAGTGATGGCATCTCAAACGCGCCCGGGACGTCGAAGATTTTAATTCCGCGTTCACGTCCTGCACCAGTAATTCTTCCTTAAACCCTGCAAGGGCATTATCGGGGTCTGACGCTCAGTGGAACGAAAACTCACGCTAAGGAATTGAATGAGTCTGGATAATCAATCACCCACCCACTTTTATTATGAAAAACGACTAAAAAGATTGTTTTTTGAAAGATGTTCATTGCATTGTACTGGTAGCGTAATTTAATTAAGATCATCAAAAAAAGGAAATGATATGAATATTATAGAAAGAATTAACCCACCCCCTAGTTTCTCTAATGGCTGTATGTATCATAATAATGATACACATCTAAAAAAAACCTTTAATAAATCAAATAACTGGATCTGTTATTAATGTAAAAAATACCAATACTGATTTCCGCATTGTCAGTAAAGAACTATCTCTATACAGGAAAGTGAAAGATAACACTATGTTGGCAACTGTTGTAGATACTAAATTACACAATAGCCAGATCCAAACGAACACGACAATCTTCACCAACCATCGCCATGTGCAGTTCAGTTTGTTCAACGAGCGGTGCAATCTCACGCGGCTGCTCAGCTAATATCGCATTATTTTGGAGAGGATTTAACCGTGGAACGACAAAAAAACCGGATTTGGGTTTTGCCACTGCGTAGTGTTCATACTCCAGCGTTCGCAAGGTTTTCAACGCAGTTGTCAGGCTGATATTCCATGTCGCTGTGCTTTCTCAATTAGCATCGGTTCCACACCATTTCGTTCTTATCTGTGTGTATTAAAGAGAGTAGTTTAACTATCAAGGCTTAAAAATAGTGAACTCCAGTCATTCATTATCGAAGGTCTTAAAAGTCTAAATTCGTTCAATTATTAGCCAATGACCTCTGCCTGGTGCATACCTCATTATTTATTATCTCTGATAAATGGAAAAGATGAATAATACATTACAAATGATTAAGGATATTGATAGATATCTTTCCCCATCGATTATTGAATCTGCAAAGAAATGTGCAAAGAGATTGATGTCCGCCTTAAATAATGATTCATGTGACCGTCAGAAAACGGTATTGCTTGCTTATGGTGGTGGCAAGGATAGCAGCTATATGGTTGCTTATATCCGGTATGTTCAAGGTTTAGTATTGGCGGAGAAAGGCGATACTTTTCTTTTAAGGATTGTTACAAATCGTCATGCAGGAATGAATGACAGCGTGATGGAAAATATTGACCGAGTTTACCAGGCATTAAAGATTCACGGTGATGAATTAGTCGAATGTTTAATTACTGATGGCTTACTCATTCGTCCATTCCAACGACATTTAATAATGCCTGATGCTGTCCGCTGCCAGAATCGTATGGATGTGTTAATGAATGGTCACCGGTTTCAAGCAGATGCTCGCTCAACCTTTTGTAACGCCTGTAACCTGAGTATGGTGAACTCATTCGGCATAGCTGCTCATTACAATGGGGGGGTTGATATCATTATCACAGGAGACTCTACACATGAGCAAACGGCTTATATAGCATGGGCTCGCCATCTTTCCCGCCTGTTTAAAGCGCCAAAAACTGAGCAGCATCATGGGTTCTCGGGTTTTCTCGAAACCTTGGATGGTGTAGCGAAAGCATACTTTAGCAATATCTATGGTGTTGACAATGTTGATCCGGCCCATCGCATTATCTTCAAACTGGCGCGTGACCCATTGTTTTTTAATATCTATCAGGACACTGCCTATGAGGCGGGAGCCCACTGGACATTATTGAGCGATTTTATGCATTTTAGCTTTGACCCGCTGATGTTTAGTTTTTCCGAGTCGGATTGTGGCAATCCAACATTGATGGCTCACATTCGTGGTTTAAGAGCTGAGACATTATTGAAACGCAGCTATAAAGAGGGAATTCGCGAATATGTACATTTCGCCCTTGGACTAATGAGGCAGAAGGATTTTCCACCTCATTTAATTGCGGAAATGGCTCAGCGCTATAAGGATGACGATGCAATCGTAAGCCAGCGTCAGCGTTCAGAGCAGTTCGCGCTGGACGCTTTCAACCTCACTACCGAACATCTGACTTGTATGATCTACTCACCGTTTACTGAACGAGGGAGAAATTTGGCCACTTATTTGGTGCAGGAAAATCTTCATTTTTCAGTTGATGATATCCATAAGCTTCTTGGTGACAGTAGCACGCCAAATAACACATCTCTAAGTGGGGATTTGCAACAACTCTCCGGTCTTACCTTGCCACAGTTGCGTCAATGTTATGGCAGTTTACTGGTTAACTCACTATTGGAAGGTAAGTCGGCAGACCCACTTGCACGAATACTCCGTTTTGACCCGCATAAAGCGGTTATTCAGGTGAGTAATGGAGTGACTCAGGAGGTTGTTAGTGAAGTAATTTCTGGACGTTAATCAAGGGACGAAGTTATGAAAAATATCTTTCTGCAGATCGGGGCTACACGTGATGGGCAGAACCCCTACTGTGAAATAGCTCAGGGTCAGGGATTTTATACCGTGTTGGTTGAAATGGGTGACTTTGTTGACTATCAGTCGCTATGTATAGCGTTCCCCTTCGATATGATCTTGCGTATTGATCATCCCGAAAATCACGTTGAGGTGTTGCAAGCCTACATGAATGCCGGGTTACTCAAGCGGCCGGAAGTCGTGCTCGCAGGATTTGAAGCTTATAACCAATGTGCCGGTCGTGTGCGGGAAATGCTCAGCAATTCACACGAAAGTCAAAGCTTTATACCGTTGGATAAGTACGCCCAACGTATGGCTCTAAAAACGACCAATATTAGTTTTTCTCAGCCCAATTTTCGTTTTTTCTCATCAGCACACAGTATCAAAGATTCACGTGACGTTTTAAGTTACCCCTCTGTAATTAAGCCAATAGATGGAGGCGGTGGGCTGGGTATTTGGCTTATTAAAACGCCTGAAGATCTGGATTCTGCTGTCAATAAGCTGGCGGCTACTATGAACTATGGCGGACGCTTATTCTCCGGGTTCATTATTGAAAACTACCTGCAAGGTGAAGAATATTCGTTACAAGGAGTTGTTTGTAATGGACGGCCATTCGCACTAACCTGCTGTCAAAAGGTCATTGAAGTAACAGAGAATAATGACGGTAATATCAGTTTTTACGAATCAGGCCATGTGGCAGAAGCTGCCAATAAATTGCCCGAAGAATTTATCAACTTGATGCACTTCTGCTGTGAAACCTTTAATTATCAACAGGGGGCATTCCATATCGATTTCATCGTGGTGGATGGTGTCCCCTATTTCCTCGAAATGGGATTTCGCTTATCTGGTATGGGAGTGGTTAACTTGGTTAAGGAAACAACGGGCCTTAACTGGGCGGAAATTGCCTTTAACATCGAACAAGGCAAATCGTTTGAAGGTATTACTTATTTACCGCATTCTCCTGCAGTAGGTCACTTACGTTTGCGTCAGGCATCGCATCTTTCTGCCGCCGAGTTTTGGGTACAACAAAATCAGTGCGGCAATGTGTTACTACCAATTAATTTTCCGCAGCTTAATATCTCTAGTGAATCCTCTCTTTATGCGGATTTGACCCGTCACGCCGGTATTCTCGGTACATTGCGTCTGACGGCGAATGACACACGGGAAATTTTGACGGCCTTCCATGGCATTATATCAACGAGTCGGGCATCTGCTAATAAGGGGTTGCAATGTGCAGAATGATCTTGGCACGTGGCGATTTCTCGGTAGCGCAAGTCATGGAGGCTGCTCGTTCCATGTGCTGTGGAGAAACGGCACAACACGACGGGCCTATAAAGGTGCATCCTAATGGCTGGGGTTGCCTGTGGCTAGAAAATGGAAAAATAAATACTCTACATGGATCAGAGTCTTTTGCTGATGCGTTATCAAATATTGATATTGACAGCATTCGTACAAAATTTTTAGCAGTTCATGTACGCCATGCAACGCTGAGTAAAAATATCGGAGTTCAATTCTCTCATCCATTGTTTCGTCAGTGTAATTCCACTGCATGGTATTTGATGCATAATGGTTTTCTGCCAACAATTTATCCACACCTAAGTTTAGATGTCTCACACTTCGACTCGGCAGAATACCTTGAATATATTGTAGACTATATAAATCCGGGGGATTTTACTCGGTATTACCTCTCTGGGAAAATGGCGAGTTTAGCCCCTGGTAGCAGTTCAGGTAATGCTTTCTTTATTACAGGTGATAAAGCTTGGGCTTGGCAGTGGTATCCAGAAAATACATTGTTACAGAGTTATTTTACGATGCATCTTTATCAAAATGGCAATACTAAATACATTGCATCAGAACAAGTTTTAGCCCTGGGAGAAGCATCTCATTGGCGTCAGATGCTTAATCACGAACTGTATGAAATATCTTTAGCGGAGTGAATGTATGACCATATTGAACCAAGTCCGAATAATTGATCCGACGACGCAGGTTGAGTCTGCCTGGCTTGATGAAATCGTTAGCGCACGAGTTCCACTGCTGGTCTTACGCAACTTTCTGAAACCTGAAGTAAGAAGGGGGGTGGTTGATGATTTGCAGCAATGCCGAAATAGCATCCAGGTTTCTCATTATTCAAATGGGGCTTTGACTACCTTGGGACCATATTTGGCAAAATATATCTCCGCACCGGAAAACTATTTTACAGGATTCCGCGATATCCAACCATTGTTGCCGAGCTCACTTACTTCATTGCAACAGAAAGTATATCAATGGGTAAAACAGGTGTTGAAACTAGACATCCTGGAGACGGCGAATGATGTTCATTACGGGCCATATGCGGGGTCAATTGTACGTTTTCATGCAAATGGCGTGTCAAATCCATTACATAACGACCATATAGTCCGTGACGCCGCAGGTACCGGCTTAGTGGTAACTGAAATACTACATCAGCTGAGTTGTGTCGTTTGTCTACAAGAATGTAACGATGGCGGAGCCTTGCGTATCTACAAGAAAAAATGGCAACAGGAAGATGAGCGTTTTAAAACGTTAGGTGAATTGGGCTATCAAGATGGCATAAAAGAAGGCTATGAAAGCTTTGAATTCCGCCCTCTCAGTGGCGATATCTACATATTTAATCCAGCTTATTACCATGAAATAGATCGTGTCGTCGGCGATACGCGCATCACCATGGGTTTCTTCTTCGGGATACGAGATAAAGGTATGAAGCAGGCAATCGCCTGGAGTTAGCACTACTCTCCATCTAAAAAGGTATCACATGATAATATTCAATAAAATTTATGAGTTGCTGATTTATCAGCAGGTGGATTTTGACATCATTGAGCATGAGGCTGAGGGCTGCACCGATATTATTAGCAAAATACGTGGCAATAGCCTTCAGCAAGCAGCAAAAGCTATGGTTCTGCAGGTACAGAATGGTACGGAACAGCTACAATATGTTTTGGCAATAGTTCCGGGCGATAGCAAGGTCAACTTCAAAAGTATTGCCCGCTTAATGGGGGGGAAGAAGTCCACCTTTGCGCCGCCGGAAGTGGCGCAAAAACTTACGGAGTGTCAGATGGGGGCAGTCCCCCCTTTTAGCTTTAATGACAAATTAACGCTGTGTGTAGATGAACGCCTTTGCAGCGTAGGGAGACTGTATTTTAATGCTGGAGAATTGAATAAATCGATATCGTTGAACGCCGATGATTATTTCAAGGTGGTAGGGCGACATTGTATTGCGGAAATAGCAACACCGATGATAGCGAAAGTTTAGCGAATTATATAAGGAATACATAATGTCGTTTAGAGATACGCTATTGGCTCTCTGTGTAATTGTAGCTTGGGGAGTTAATTTTGTGATTATTAAGGTTGGACTTCATACTATGCCACCATTTTTATTGGCTGGCTTGCGTTTTACACTGGTTGTATTCCCGGCAATCTTTTTTGTCAAGGCGCCGAAAATACAGCTCCGCTGGTTAGTGGCGTATGGAATGACCATCAGCTTTGGTCAGTTTGCCTTTTTATTTATGGCGATCAAAATAGGTATGCCTGCAGGATTGGCATCATTAGTGATACAAGCACAGGCTTTCTTTACCATTTTGTTAGGCGCGTTGATACTCGGCGAAAAACTAAAATGGAATCATATCACCGGAATTTTTATTGCTGCTATAGGCTTGTTTATGTTGGCTGCAGCAGGTGTGCAAGGTCAGGTCGCTGGAGGTATCAGGCTGACTGCAATGATGCTGACACTGGCTGCTGCACTCTCATGGGGGGTTGGCAATATTACAAACAAAGTGATCATGCGTGATCGCCAGGTGCCAATAATATCATTGGTTGTTTGGAGTGCATTAGTGCCGATAGTGCCTTTTTTCGCCTGCTCATGGCTGTTTGAAGGAAAAGCGGCAATCAGCTATAGCTTATTGAATATAAATGGCCAAACCATCCTGGCTCTGATTTATCTGGCGTTTGTTGCCACCATCCTTAGCTACGCAATCTGGGGAACTTTATTAGTCCGCTATGAAACCTGGCGTATTGCACCGCTGTCATTACTCGTACCCGTTGTTGGCATTCTCAGCGCCGCGTTAATACTTAGTGAAGAGCTGTCCTCCCAACAACTTATCGGGGCTCTGATCATCATTGCCGGTTTGTTGGTGAATGTGTTTGGCGGTTTGTTAACGTCTAATCGAAGAGCCTATTAGGGGTTTGACGCTCAGCGGAAGGCACTGTTGCAAAGTTATTGATGAGGTCCAGACTGCTGCCGTACTGCTTAATCGCGAACGGGTCGGCATTACTCACCAGATAACCTTTCCCAGCCTGCGCAAACATGGCGAAATCATTCGCGCTGTCACCAAATGCGATAATGGCTTCTTTCGGAAGAGTGGTTTCTTCCATGAGAAACGACACTGCCTGATCCTTGCCACAACAAAGCGGGATAAATTCAACATCATAACAATCAGGTGGATCACCGGCGGCTGGATTACAGCGGGTAAAAACGACACGAACGCGTCGTTCATCAGCAAGTGCCTGTATGAAGGCAAAATCACTGTCCATTGCCGGACCTTCAGGATAGTAACAACTGGTTTTATAGAGGCCCTGATAATCGTCCGGTTGTTTACTCAGGGGCATACCTTTTTCCAGCAGCATGCAGATTATACCGTCGACGTTTTCACGGCTATATCCTGAACGACGTATCCGTTCAGACCAGGCTTCCGATGGCCAGAGCATGCCATTTCTCACCCAGTAGAATTCAGTACCTAGGCTACAACAGATAAAATGGGGACTCCGTGAAATATAGCCTTTGGACTTTCGCCAGGCCGAATCCAGATTAGTTCCTGTCACCCAACCTGCGAGGATGCCTTTTTCAACCGCACTGGATTCAATATACGACTCCAACAGGTCAACTCCCCCCAAGGCCTTTTTGTTACTGCCCGAGGGAATGTATGTTTCGTCAAGATCGCAGCACACCACAGTACGAATCACCGTTGGGAAAGGAAATTCAGATGGCCATTTTTCATTTAAAAAAGTCATAAAGTACCTCGATAACTCTGTTTTGTTCCTGGAGCGACATGTGGTTATGTAGCGGAAGATGAAACAATGCAGAATGAATAATTTCAGAAGGGGCGAACTGTTCAGGACTGGAATAAGCGCTAGCTAATGGGTGTTCCCCGCAATGGGAAAGGGTTGGGTAGTAAATATCTAACTCAACTCCTCTTTCACGCGCAAAGGAAAACAAAGAATCACGCTCCCCCTGGCAGATCAGTACAGGGAATAGATGCCAGGTATTCTGATATTTCTCAGGCGTAAGCATTATTTTATGTGACAGTTCTGCCAGCAGAAGATGGTAGCGTGCGGCAAGCAGAGAGCGTTTCTTTGCGTTATTTTCAAAGTGTCTGAGTTTGACACTGAGCGTGGCAGCCTGCATGTTATCCATGCGGCTGTTAAACCCCCAGTTTTGGGCTTTTATATTCTTTTTACCTTCAGAAAATCCATGATAGGAATATTGTCTCGCCATGCGCGCAAGCTCTGGAGATTGAGTCAGTATCGCCCCGGACTTACCAAATGAACCAATATTCTTGAACGGGTTAAAGCTCAGAATCAGCAAGTCACAATAATTCATGAGTGACCGGATCCCGAAGCACTGTGCTGCATCTACAATAACGGGGATATCGGCCTCATTAGCTATGCGGTAAATAACATCAATATGCCGGCACGAGCCATAAAGACAGACAGGTAATACCGCTTTTGTTCTAGATGTCTTAAGGCGTGCCACTTCATCCGCAAGCATATTGAAAGACTTATCAATATTTGCGAACACCGGCACTGCCCCGACAGCCATTACAGCATTCTCAGTAGCTGCAAAGGAATTCAGAGGGACAATCACTTCATCACCGGGAGCAACACCCACAGATTTAAGCGCGATTTTTAACGCATCAGTTCCGCTACTGGTGGCAATGCATGTATATGCACCATAGATATTTTTTAATATTTCTTCTATTTTCTCAATATACGGCCCGCTGGTAAAAAACCCGCTTTCAATGACATCTGAAATGATGTCCCGGCATTCCAGTCGTTCTTGACGTGAGTTCAGTCTAGATAGAGGCAGAAATGCAATATGTCCGGACTCATCATATTCCTGCTCATCATTAATTCTCTGGTAAATATCTTTAAACCGTTCCTTTAGTTCATTCTCCGTTGATGCGCTGAAAACCATTTCATTTAAAACGCAGACATCGTTAAATTCTTCCATAAACACCTCCATTTGATGTGGGATATAAATAAACCATTGGAGAGTTATGTGTGACATTTGTATTACGAATTAGCGGATGCGATCACAACTTAATGAATTATGTTAGTGATGGGCATCATAGTTTGGCTTATCACCATATTAAGTTTCTATCTCTAAAGGATTTTTTCTACAACCTGGAAGCCCTCTGCCTGAGTGCTTTTTGAAGTGTGAAACGAGAAAGTTTTGATTAGCAATTGTGATGGATGTAACTACAGGACAATTTCGCCTCGTATTTCTAACCAAAGCCGAAAGTACAAAAACAGTCAAAACGTACAATAATTTTCGATATCCAAACTGCCCCCTGATAGAGTTTCTGAGAAGAATGACAGAGGTTCAAAAGGCGCGTAAAGGAGCAGGAGGAAAAAATATCGCGATCGCGACCATCGGTTGTTTTTTTTTAATTTATAAATTGTTCGCCTTAGTCCTTTTTCTCCGCTTTGCATTGCAGAATTTTTCCGCTTCGTGACCGTATTCACACCCTGCAGTAATCTACCGATAAATCTTTGACCCTCTTCGCACATTGGTTTCACGATGATGGAAACCGGTTTCCAAATTGACTCAAATACCCTCAGAAGAAAAAAAAAGGCAGAACATTAATCATCGTGGAGTAAAGCAGAATGAAAAGAATCATGCTTTGTTGTTCGGCGGGGATGTCGACCAGTATGTTAGTTCGCAAAATGAAAGAGGTCGCGTCGGCACGGGGCGAGGAAGTGCAGATTGAGGCTTTCGGTGCCAGCGAGTTTGATGAAAAATTCCGTGATTACCAAGTGGTGTTGCTCGGGCCACAGGTGCGTTACATGCAGGCTGATTTATCGGCAAAAGCAGCAGAATTCCATATTCCGGTCGAAACCATCAACATGATTGATTACGGCATGCAGCGCGGCGATAACGTGCTGGACTTCGCTTACGGCCTGATCGCACAACAAGGAAGCCGCGTATGAGTGGTCTCTATCAGGCGATGGTCAACGTTATCGAGAAGCATATCACGCCACTGGCCGGCAGCGTCGGCCAGCAGCGGCATGTGATTGCCATTCGTGACGGTTTCATCGCCGCGCTGCCGTTTATGATTATCGGCTCCTTCATGTTGGTCTTTATCTTCCCGCCATTTTCACCGGACACGACCAATGCTTTCGCGCGCGGCTGGCTGGATCTGTCGCTGAAATACCGCGAACAGCTGATGTTGCCGTGGTATCTAAGTATGGGGGTCATGACGTTCTTCATCTCCGTCGGTATCGGCGCAAGCCTGGGTAAGCATTACAAACTCGACCCGATCATGACCGGGTTGCTGGCGTTTATGGCGTTTCTACTGGTGGCCGCGCCGTATCATGATAAACAGATTTCTACCCAATATTTCTCCGGTGAAGGCATTTTCACCGCGATCTTGACGGCGATTTACGCCGCCGAAGTGTATGCGTTGCTTAAACGCCGTAACATTACTATCCGCCTGCCGAAGGAAGTGCCTACCGGCGTGGCACGTTCATTTGAAATTCTGATCCCGGTAGTGGTGATTGTCGCCACGCTGCATCCGCTTAACCTGTTTATTCAGTCAGCCACCGGCATGATCATTCCTGAAGCGATTATGCATTTGCTGGCACCGCTGGTTTCGGCCTCTGACTCACTGCCGGCGATCCTGATTTCAGTGTTTATCTGCCAGGTGCTGTGGTTTGCCGGTATTCACGGCGCGCTGATTGTCACAGGTATAATGAACCCGTTCTGGATGACCAATCTGGCGCTGAACCAGACTGCATTACAGGCTGGTGCTCCGCTGCCGCACATCTATCTGCAAGGATTCTGGGATCACTATCTGCTGATCGGCGGCGTCGGCTCGACCCTGCCACTGGCGATTCTGCTGCTCTGCAGCAAGGCCGTACATCTACGTACTATTGGTAAAATGGGCGTGGTGCCGAGTTTCTTCAACATCAACGAACCCATTCTGTTCGGCACGCCGATTATTATGAATCCGGTGTTTTTCCTGCCTTTCACGCTAGTACCGATGCTCAACGCGGTCTTCGCGTATACCGCCACCAAACTCGGCTGGGTCGCGCAGGTCGTGTCGCTTACGCCCTGGACGACGCCCGCGCCAATTGGTGCGTCATGGGCCGCAAATTGGGCATTCAGCCCGGTAATTATGTGTCTTTTCTGTATGGTGTTATCGGCAGTTATGTATTACCCATTCCTGAAAGCCTACGAACGTACTTTGTTGAAACAGGAAGCAGAAAAGGCGACACCACAAGCGGCGGGTAACGCCTTGCCAGCTAACAGCTAACGGACAAGCGAGGATGACGGTGAAATATCAATTTCCAAAAGAATTCTGGTGGGGCAGTGCCAGTTCCGCACCACAAACGGAAGGGGAAACCCTGAGCCACGGTAAAAGCGCCACGGTATGGGATCACTGGTATTCCCAGCAACCGACGCGTTTTCACGGCGACGTTGGGCCGCAGGACACATCGACATTTTACAAAAACTGGCGCGAAGATATCGCGTTGCTTAAGCAATTGAACCACAACACGTTCCGCACTTCGATTTCCTGGGCGCGACTGATCCCCAACGGACGCGGCGAAGTGAACCCTGAAGCGCTGACGTTTTATAACCAGGTGATTGACGAAATGCTGGCACAGGGCGTGCAGCCCTTCATCAATCTGTTCCATTTCGACATGCCGATGGCGATGCAGGAAATTGGTGGCTGGGAAAACCGCGATGTGGTTCACGCCTATGAAAAATATGCTGATACCTGCTTTGAGTTGTTTGGCGATCGTGTGAAACACTGGTTTACCTTCAACGAGCCGGTGGTGCCGGTGGAAGGTGGATATTTGTATGACTTCCACTATCCGAACGTGGTGGATTTCAGACGTGCGGCGACCGTGGCCTACCATACGATGCTGGCGCATTCGCTGGCGGTAAAAGCGTACCGGGCACGCCAGCAGGGGGGCGAAATTGGTATTATCCTCAACCTCACACCGTCGTACCCGCGCTCGCAAAACCCGGCAGATCTTAAAGCGGCAAACATTGCTGATCTGATGTTTAACCGTAGTTTCCTCGACCCGGCGCTGCGCGGTGAATATCCTCAGGAGCTGATAGAATTGCTGAAAAAACACGATCAGCTTCCGGCCTGCCAGCAGGGTGATAAGGAACTGCTGACGCAGGGCGTGGTGGATTTATTGGGCATCAACTATTACCAGCCGCGTCGCATTCAGTGCCGCGACAGTATGGTCAACGCGGAAAGCCCGTTTATGCCAGAATGGTTCTTCGATAACTACGTCATGCCGGGGCGCAAAATGAACCCGCACCGTGGCTGGGAAATCTACGAGCAGGGCATCTACGATATCCTGACCAATCTGCGCGAAAACTACGGTAATCCGCGGTGCTTTATTTCCGAAAACGGCATGGGCGTGGAACATGAACTGCGCTTCGAGAAGGAAGGGCGGATCGACGATGATTACCGCATCGAGTTCGTGAGTGGGCACCTTAAATGGCTGCACCGCGCATTGCAGGAAGGCAGCGGCTGTCTCGGCTATCATATGTGGACGTTTATCGATTGCTGGTCATGGATGAACGCTTACAAAAACCGTTACGGTTTTGTGCAATTAGATCTAGAAACGCAGAAGCGGACGGTGAAAAAAAGTGGCGAATGGTTTGCTAAAGTCGCTGCAGAACACGGTTTTAACTGACAGTAAATCTCTTACACAAGGAAAGACATGGCAAACATTAACGACGTTTCGCGGCTGGCGAAAGTGTCGAAAGCGACGGTTTCCCGTGTCCTGAGTGGCAGCCGCGGAGTCAAAGAGGAGAGCCGCCTGGCGGTAATGCAGGCAGTTGAAACACTGCAATATAAACCGAGCATGATCGCGCAGTCTCTCTCCACGCAGTCTACCGGCTGCATCGGCGTGATTTGTGCAGCGGAAAATATCAACCAGAGCACCGGTTATCTGCATGCGCTGGAAAAAGAGCTGCGCCTGAATCAGAAATATTTACTGCTGCGTTTCGCGACCAATGCTGCAAGCCTTGCGCATTCGGTTGACGAGATCGGGCGGGGGCTGTGTGATGCGATGATTGTTATCGGAGCGCGTTTTGCGCTCCCCGCGCTGCCTGAAAACGTCATCACCATAGATTGCCTCGATGAAAATTGCGGGCGCAGTATTCATTTTGACCGTAGTTTTGCGACCGAAACAGCCTGTCAGTATGTCCTTCAACAGGGGCGGCGACAGATTGCGCTGATTAACGCTGAAAACAGTGAGGCCGCAGGCCAAATTCTTCAGGGCTATCATCTGGCGCTGGAGAAATTCCTGCTGCCGTATGACCGTCGGTTAGTGTATAGCGGCGAGCAGGCACTCACACAACTGCTAGCGCAAAACGTTCCGTTTAATGCATTACTGGTGCCGGACGATGCCACTGCGCAGGACGCATTGCGTCAGCTTGCACAGCAGGGGCGCGCCGTGCCGGATAGCGTGATGGTGTTCAGCCTCGACAGCACGTTGCCACCGGGCGTTTCAGCGGTTCCGGCGATTGCCTATCCGCTGGAAACGCTGGCACAAAGAGCAATAGCGTTGCTGGCCGGGCAGTTTTCAGCGAACACCGGCGAGCCGGTTCGCGGTCAGCTCTCTTTGCCTGCATGAAGGGGTCCGCTTGGAAAACGGAAACTATGGTCAATTCCTGCCGTTATGTTTCATAAATTTGCTGTCGCGCCGTGAGTGCCCAGGCTATTCTGGCCAGCTTGTTTGCCAGAGCACAAGTGAAGACAAAGTTGCTCTTCCGGCACAGTAAATCCCTGACCCAATCGGCCAACTTGCCAGACTGGTGTTCCAGTTTTTGTATGAATACCCTGGCTCATTGAAGCTACAAAGTTCGGACCTTTTTGTTACCTCGCTTACTCATTCCCAGCAATGTCGTCCAACCTCATCTTCGTCCAACTTTCTTTTCAACTGAGATTCCGTTCGAGGTTTTACGAAACGCATAGATGGACGCGATGCAGCTTCACAAATGGCTTCGGCATCAACGTAGTACTGGGAATGAGCGAGTGACCATCTCATTAAATATCCCACGTATGACTGTTTTTTAAGCAGGCATAACAGTCCGCTTCGAGCGAAAAGTGAAAGTTCGCAGCTATTCTAACCACTGGTTAAGGCATTACTAACATCACGATGTATTAATTAACGGGGTTAAGGTCAGAGGGCCTGTAAAGTTTCGTTAGGCCTGCTATGAGGCAGGAGGGGACCAACCGGTCCTGACTGCCTGACTGAAGGTTGTCCTGATAATAAAGACATTAAGAACTGTGGGACGTTTGAATTACGCTAAGCAGATCGGATTTTAAATTTATTAACATCCATGTGTAGCACACCACGGCACGTCTCCATTGATTAATGATGTCACATCAGGTCGATACCGAATCTGTGAAGCACATGCGCATATACCCAAAAAATCAGCACTGTAATGAGGCAGGATGCCAGCAATGCTATCCAAAATCCCCACCGCTTATACATGAGGGGGAAACAAAGAAACATCGGAAGCGTTGGGACCACGTACCAAAACGTGTACCATGCATGACTCGCAATTTTGTGCTGCGTTTGCCCTTCGATCTTCATCCATATCAGCACTAAAACGGTCACTAGAGGCAATGCAGCCAGCAAGCCACCGAGCCGATCACTTCGCTTTGCTACTTCAGAAATTAGCACAATCATCCCTGCAGTCACTGCATATTTAACTATCAGCCAGAGCATTTTTATCCTCTTACCAAGTAAATTCGACTGACCATAACATCCACTATATCAACCGGCTTCAAAGCTCTTTGAGGTATCCCAAAAGGTTTTTTTGATATGCCTGAATGCCTTCTGTTGGCGGGTTTTTAACGACTAGTTCTAAGAGGATCCTCACCGCATAATCTTTTTTACCTGCTGATGTCAGGCTAAGTGCAAAGTAAGGGATTACCTCTTTACGCTCAGGATAATCACTGATTAGAGACTCAAATAATAGTTCCGCCTCTTCAAAAAAGTTTAGGCATCTGTAAGTACAGGCGAGCCCAAATTTGGCTTCAAAGTGGTCTTCTTTGGATAAGTCCTCTTTGAGGGCTTTTGTGTAGTAACCCAAGGCATCGCTTTCAAGACCTTGATTATCGTAAGACCATGCGATGTTAAGGTAAATAATCCCGTTATAAACTTCAGACCCGATGATGGAAAAAAGTTGCTGTCTACTTTCTTCAAAGCGACCCTGCTTTCTAAGCTCTATGGCATGGTTCAGTAATTGAAGATTTTTCATAATATCATCCACTTCAGTGAAGTTGCTGATTAACATAAGACTCCTTACTTGCCCCTCAGTAACGATCTCAACGCCGTTTCACACTGAAGACGAAGATATCTACGTATAACCCCATCCAAACTGCCAAGAATCGCGCTGATGAATTTGCATTGTGTTCATATCTATATAATTAATAGAATAAAAGGGATTTCGCCATTCTTTAAGAGATGAACCGGCAAAAGGAACCTAATGGTGTCTTTACAGGCATCTCCAACGTCTGCCTATGGCACAGCGCCACGAGATCTGCTACCAGCAAGGAGCGGGCATTACACACCCGTTGATTTTGATTCTAACGGCGGGATCTCAGTTATCAAGTCAATCCTAACAGTTGGGCCGGTAGCAGGCTTTCCTATCTCTTTTACCTCCAACCGTACACTTTGATGATTCTATCCAGTGTCAGTAACCTGGCAGTTGCTACGTGAGACTGGTGCTGGTAGCGCCAATCCGGGGTTAATTAGTTAATATGCTGTACAGCCTGCTATGTTGCACATATTAGTGGCAGTCGAGTTTAAGGAGATTATATGAGCAAATCGCCTGATATCCCCGTTTGGTTCCGCCGCGCGGAAGAAAATGATGCGGGATTAGTTCGTGAGATTGTACTTGCGGCCTATTCCAAATGGATTTCAGTTATTGGTCGTGAACCGACTCCGATGACGGCCGATTTTAATAAAGCCATCCGTGAGCATGACATTGACCTCGCCATTGTCGAAGGAGAAGTAGTTGGTCTCATCGAAATATGGCCCCAGGCTGATCATCTTTGGATCGAAAATGTTGCGGTACATCCCCATTGGCAAGGAATAGGAATCGGCGGTAGATTGCTGCACATGTTGAAAGTAAAGCAGCTCAAGCGGAGCTTGGTGAAATTCGCTTGCAGACGTGACCCTCCCCCAACATCCTGCTCCATTCAAAAAAAGAATTCCGGCATAATAAACACTCCCCTGAACGGAGGTGGTGCCAATGAAAAAGTCACGATTCACCGAAGTGTAGATTGTCTTTGCCCTGACATAGGTTTTGAGCGGAGAATTTTAAGTTATACTCCTCACTCTGTTTACTGCAATATCTAACAATATCGCTCAAAGGTAAAAAACCTAAAGGGTCGCCTGATGCAGAGAATAGACAATAAAAATATATTAATCCTTATATTCTTCTTACTCTTCGCTCAATTACTGAGCGGGTGTTCACTGACTCGAGTTTCTGAAAAATCGCATTCCAGAGAAGTCGAAAGCCTAAATCTTATCGGAATGAGTTTGGATGCGGCGAAAGAAAAGTTAAGTAAAAAAGGATTTGATTGCAGCGACTATCCTGAGACCAATAGGGTGCAAACCGAATCCGGCGTACGCTCTTTAATACAGCTTGATTGTAGCAAACGAAGCTTAGAACTGATTTGTCCGCAAATACGCTATGCGGTACTCAATGCCGACCCCCAAAGCTTCAAAGTGGTATTAGTGGGGAAACGCATAACTCAACAAGCATGTTTTTGATGATTAAATCCAGGTGTAACTAGCGAGTAAAAAACGGGGTCCGCTTGGAAAAGGGAAAATATCCTACGTTAAGCCTATTTCTTAAGCAGACATGACAGGCAGCGTTGAGCGATGAGCGGAAGTTATGCCTGAAATAATAGCCCTCGAATTTGAAAGAGTCTTAAATGAATAAGGTAAAATTTACATGACCGTAACCCAGCTCATCCCGAAATCCGGCCATGTAAATTTTTAATATGAACCTTCTAACTTCTACAATAAAATCAACTGCATCTTGATTCTTATTGTCATATTACCCTTGGGTCATATCTAACGAATGTTAAACCAGCCAGTGGTTTCCTCAATGACGCGCCATAGTTTCTGGGGTATAGCGAGTTGCTCAGCGTCAGATACAGCAATATTGAGAGCAATTTTTCCTTCAGCTTTACCCTCTGCAAATTTAACCCAGTCTGGGTTCATCACCATTCCCTGACCTACGGCCGTCAAAGACACTCCTGCTTTAACAGCATCCTCTGCTTGATCTGGTGTTCGCAGCTGCCCTGCAACAATCAGCGGTATACGTCCAGCAAGGTGATCGCGCATAATTTCGATAACTTTGGGTCCATTCGGTGCATCAACCGGTCTGGCTTCAAGTGCATTACCCAGGGATACATGAAGATAATCAATCCCCTCATCGACCAGTCGATCAACCAGTTGAAGCGACTCATCAATGCGCAACCCATCTTCGTAATGCTCATCCAATGAAATGCGGTATCCCATCAGGAAGGGATTGGTTGCATGCTCAGCAATCGTTTTTCGCACACATTCGATGACACTGAGTGGGAAACGCATACGGTTTTCAGGAGAGCCGCCCCATTTATCTTCTCTTCGGTTAGAATGAGGGGAGAAAAAATTCTGAAGTAAAAAACCATGAGCACCATGTAACTCAACACCATCAAATCCTGCTTCTATTGCACGGCGAGTTGTTTCACCGAAAGCCTGAATAACAGTTTCGACTTCAGTGCATGTCAGTTCGCGAGGGGTAACGGAAGGTGCGAATGGGCCGGCATCACCGGGAACAGCGCTTGCGGCTACGATATCTGACACCAGTTCAGGGCTGGTTTTCACACCTGCATGGAAAATTTGTAAGATTGCCGGTGCTCCACCGCTTTTTGCAGCTGCTGCAAGGCGCTTTAAACCGGGAATAAATTTGTCGTCATATGCAGCAAATTCCCCTGTAAATCCAATGCCATTTTCCTGAACATGCGTACAGCCAGTAATCACCAGCCCGATGTCCTGAACGCGTCGACGATAATATGCTTCTTCCTCATGAGATACCGTGCCGTCATCATTACCCGCCCAGGTCGTCATCGGGGCCATCACAATACGGTTGCGCAGAGTCACACCTTTACCGAGTGAAAATCTTTCAAGAAGTGGAGTTTGTTTCATGGATAGTCATACCTATACGAGATGATTTTTGAAGAAAGGAGCCAGCTTACTCGTTGCAACCTTTGCACCCTGACCATCATAGAGATCCCTATGCGTTGCACCTGGGATGATATGCAGGTTTTTTTGAACAGAAGCCGCAGTTTTGTGTAATTCCTGGCTGTGCCAGACCGAGCCAGCCTTGCTACGGGCTACTATCAGGAGTGGCTGTGTTAAATAGCCATCAGTAATCCTGCTGAGGCCACTGAACTCGTCAGGATAAAATTACGGCGATTTAACCCACCTGTTTTTTTACTCATTGCAAGACTCCTTCATTTACATGATGGCGGCCCTGGCCGCTGAAAGAACATGGATTGTTTCAGCGGCCATCTTAATCTCTTTAGTATTGAGAAATTAGATGCTTAATTTTGCATGGGCTTAGAAGGAGGTTTTATTAATAGGGTTATAAGAAAATGAGTTCGATATGGACCAGGACAAACAGCGCTCAAAGGTTATGGGGCGCGGAGTGCTTCGAGCACAAGTGCAAATGCCGGCGAATGTTGTAGACGGCTGGGGTAGTAAAGATGATAGGGGGGACGCGGGGGACACCAGTCTGCCAGCACCTGGACTAACATCCCGTTTTCAAGATCATTCTCCACGGTATCTAGCGGCAGATAGGCAAGTCCCAGTCCATCAAGGGCGGCCTGCCTCATCAGATTTATTGTGCTGAAAGTCGCTCGTCCATCAATACGGACCTTAATTTCAGTCTCATCCTTGCGAAACTCCCAGGTATACAATCCGCCATGAGTGGGCAGGCGTAATCTGATACAGCAGTGGTCGTTTAAATCACGAGGCGTTCCCGGAAATGTCTTTCCCATAAAGTAGGAGGGCGCTCCGACCACTGCAAAACGGAAGTCCCTGGCAAGCGGCAGGGAAATCATATCCATATCCACCTGTTCGCCCAGCCGAACGCCGGCATCATAGCGCTCAGCGACAATATCTTTGAGTCCGTACTCACTGATAATTTCAATGTTGATATCGGGATATTCAAGCATCACCGAGGCGAGCTTAGGCCAGAGTATTGTATCGGCTGCATGTTCAACGGAAGTAATGCGCACAGTACCGGCTGGTTTTTCTCTCAGTCCACTGAGCGCAGCGATCTCACTTTCAATTTCGTCAAAATGTGGTCCTATACGGGAAAGTAGCCGTTCGCCAGCTTCTGTCACAGAAACGCTACGTGTGGTACGGGTAAGAAGACGAAGACCAAGATCTGCTTCAAGAGTCCTTACGGTGTAGCTCAGCGCCGACTGTGAGACACCTAACTGAGCGGCAGCTTTTGTGAAGCTTTTTTCTCGGGCTACTGCGATAAAGGCTTGATAATCGTTCACATTTTTACGGCGCATTTATGTACCAAGTTTCTTATGGATTAACATTCCAGACTTAATAAAATAATTCTTGTTGAGGAGGTTTGTCTATTGGTAACTATCCAGCCCCCTCATCCACAAGAAATGTTCATACATCTGGCAGTTGATCCCTGTCAAAATTATGTTTTGACATAACTATAGCGATCCTTAAAAACAGAAGTAATGTTGGTTTCTTATCAATCACTAATGCTCAATAGAACCAAGGCTTAGCAACTTCCGCTTCTGGCACGAGACGGACGTACAGGGTGAGCTGAAGGTCCGCTGAGAGCGAAGAGCGAAGATCGGACATCTACAAGACTGACTTAATCAGCTCTGAGTCAGGAAATGATGCATATCTTCGCCACTGGTCAGCCTGATCTGGCCTTGGGGACGGACTTTTGAAAAAACGGTAAGATGGCCCTCATAGCTGCTCGACCCGGTTCGTTTTTCATATAATGAGCCCCACTCCCGCAAAGCGGTAAAGTCTGCAACAGATCCATTATTCCTGATGCCCCGAGCTTTAAGACATCGGCTTCATTTTTAGCAAGTTATGTAATGCTAAAATCCTGTCAGGAAATCTCCTCTTGGCTTTTCAAAGGCGCATTTAAAATATCGCGTATATTAACCAGCGCATTGCGCACCGCCGCGCCTCCGGCATAAAATAGTAGCTGCAAGACAGCCTCGATAATTTCTTCGCGGCTTGCGCCTGCATTTAGCGCTGCCTGTGTATGCGCCCGCAATTGCGGGACCGTATGGCCCAGTGTGACACAAGAAGCAATCACAACCAGCTCTCGCGTTCTGGCGTCCAGCCCAGGGCGTGCAAGTATGCCTCCCATAGCCCATTCGATTGATATATCAGTAAAATCGGGGCACAGATCTGCCATGTCCTTTCGCAGTTCTTCTCCCGCACCATTACCGTACAATTCGTTAAACAATCTCATTCCCCGCTCGCGTAGTTCCGGATTTGTAATCATTTTTAGCGTTCCCCTGTTAAGTGAAGGTCCATTAAAACTCGCTGACAAAGTTTGATAAACAGCGGTATATTTTCATCTTTAACAAGTCTGGATTGATAATCGTGAATAAACTGGAAAGTATGGCGGTGTTTGTCCGCGTGGTGGAAAGGGGAAGTTTTAGCGCGGTTGCCGAAGAGCTACGGCTCAGCGGGACGATGGTCGGACTGTTTATAAAAGCGTTGGAGGAACATCTCGGCGTTCGCCTACTTAATCGCACAACGCGTCGCCAAAGCCTTACCGATTTTGGTCACGAGTATTACCAAAATTGCCAACGGATTTTAGCTGATATCGAAGATTGCGAGTCACTGGCATTTGCTCTACACAAGAATCCACGTGGAAAACTGAGAGTAGGTTGCCCTGTCTCTTTTGGCGTCCATGCGCTTTCGCCGGTTACAGCTCAATTTCTTACGACATGGCCTGATGTAACGATGGATTTGGTGCTCAGCGATAAATCGATGGACATGGCAGAAGAAGGTTTCGATGTCATGATTAAGGTCGGCGAACTCGAGCATGTAAATACGCTGGTTGCCCGCCCGCTGGCGGCATATCGTTCTATCGTGTGCGCGTCTCCTGCATACATAGAAAGGGCAGGAAAACCCATGACGCCGGAAGAATTGAGTCAACATCAAAAACGATAGCTGATGGCAATGAATGTCTCCCTTGCCCAGCGCTTTACACTCCAGGCAAACAAGGGATTAATGACGGTCATCGCAATCAGCGTTCCGGTAAACAGCCAGGGAAGGTTTTTTACTCCGCCAGCCACGCCCAGCTCTTCACGAATCGGCCTTAGCACGAAATAAGCCAGAAACAGTGAAAAAATATAAAGCCATGACCAGAGTAATGCGTTGCCTTCAACGGGCTTAGTGCGGATCAGATTTCTGAGAAAGCCCCCATTTTTCCTCACGCATCGCGTTGTCGGGTTTTAATATGGATGCTGCCATAGCAACAGCGTTCCTCACCGTGAGGCCGGAACCCACAGAAAATAATTATCAGATATGAGGGCAATGATTTATTGCCCTGAGAGGGAAAGAGATACGGGCCGCGGACTAATTTTTAAAATGACCACGAAGGGTATTCAGATCCTTGATAACCGATTGAGGTTCCCCGGACAGGGGTAAATTATCCCGATCGTCAATCGCATCAACCTCAAGTGCAGGATCGGCTGGCAGCGCAGAAAAGAGTGGATCGAGATCGGTTTGAGCCGGCCCCTTTTCGGCGACTAACTCAAAGGTTTTATGGTTTGCCGATGGTGACGTCAGTGAGGCGACTAGCACCTGTGCAATCTGCCGGCGGGATATCACACCATCGGACGGCGCGCCCGCCCAATGAGTATCACCCTGTCGTAAAACAAGATGGTGCTGGTCTCTGTCGTTATAGTCAAACCAGCCGGGTCTCACAATGGTGTAGGGAAGGCCACTGGCGCGAACCAGACGTTCTCCACGACGTTTCCAGTCATGCCCAACGGTGGGTTTTGTGACACCGACGGCAGTCATCAGCGCTATCCTTGCTGGCGACTCAAGCACGCTAAGGATATTACGAACTGCGCCATAATCTACCTGCTCGGCTGCCTGAGGATTGTTTCCACCACTCCCATGAGTGAAAATTATGCCAGTTACCCCAGCAACAGCATCATGGAGCGTTTCTGGACGTGTTAAGTCTCCGACCATCACCTTAACGCCATTGGGAAAAAGGCTGGATTGATTCGGGTTTCTTACAAGCGCGCGGGTCTCGTACCCCTTGCTGTAGGCCTGAGCAACAGCGGGTTGCCCAATGCTGCCACTGGCACCGACCACAAGTACAACCGTTTTATTTCTGTCCAAAGTGTTATCCTCTTTTACATTGCGCTCATATTCGGATCGGCTATCACACGTTGTGCAGTTCAGTTGAATTGATGTGGCTGCAGAAGCAGTGCTGAAAATCAGTGACTGCCCTGCCAGAATGAGCATCAGTAAATTTAAAATGAAAATATTCATATTTCTCTTTTTAGAAAGACCTGAACTCGCAAGAAAAGAGGATATGAATATTGATGGTTCCACGCTGTCATGAAGATGACTGAAACATAACAGTCTTGTCAGTATTTTTTAAAATACCAGATCTTATGAGTGCGGATGTTGAAAGGGACCTTTAAATTTTTACTGGAACAAATAATATAAAATCTCCAGCGATACACTTCATCCGCTATTTTTTATACTGTTCATCGGTCACTTTTTCCAGCCATTCTACCGGGCTTCCATTGAGAGATTCGGCTATCGCAATATGCGTCATGGCATTATCAGGAGTGGCGCCATGCCAGTGTCTCACGCCTTCAGGAATGAAAATGATGTCACCCTGATTCATCACCACGGTTTCTTCACCTTCACACTGTATCCAGCCTTGTCCGTGGGTCACGATCAGTGTTTGACCGAGAGGATGCGTGTGCCATGCAGTGCGTGCACCCGGTTCAAACGTCACCGTTGCGCCGCCGATCCGCGAAGATTCCGTCCCATTGAAAGGCGCATCAATTCTGACTGTCCCAGTAAAATACTGTTCAGGTCCTTTGTTTGAAGGCACTGAGCCGCTAGCAATAATTTCCAACATTCTATGTACCCATTCAGTTTGTCTGGCGTGAAATAACTCTAGCAAACTCATGGCCCGGCGATTAGATGCAATAATCGAAATGTACCTATGAGGAATATTCATAAACCCCTGCATCGTACTGAAAAGTGGCCAACAGGGTAACATGCTGACATTCCTCATCAGGATGTGATTTTTCTTGATAAAGCTGACCCTTTTTCTTCACCCATGAAGGCAAAAGGTGTCAGTGAACTTGGGATAACGGGTGTAGCAGTCGCGATTGCCAATGCAATTTATAATGCTACAGGCGTATGTATTCGAAACTTTCCCATAACGCTGGACAAAATTTTAGGTAAACTGCCTCAAATATAAAAACGCAGTGAGCCTTAAATATATTGAGGGCTCACTGCGGAGTATTTTTTGCAGAACGACAAATTTTTGCATGCAAAAGTTATAAATCCTCTTAAGTTTCCCAATTTCTATGGTTCTGAGATGCTCATATGATTAATTTTCGGTTTTCAGGTGTAATTAAGGTTATAGGGTTTATCACCGGCCAATGGAAATAATTCATGATACGTGAGCGGTCAGTATGCTGATTTACAACATGGCGTTCCGCTGTGGGAGCCGGGTTTCAAAATTAAAAAATTAACAGGGAACCGGTCATTTTCAGTGTTAAAAAACGGCCTCGAGTTAGTTATAAACATCATTTATAGTAACAAAAATAGAGATTATTTCTCTCGTACGTAAGTGGTTTTAACCAAGGTCTCAAGTACTATTTCATTTTTAGTCACTTTGAAGTTCAATGGCTTTTTTAGTTCACTAAACAAAGGTATGCCTCCACCAAGTAAGATGGGAAAGCGAGTGATAATCATTTGATCGATTAGATCTTCATTGAGGAAGCTTTGAATTGTTGCACCACCGTCGATGTAGAGATCATTAAAACCCTTAGCATTCAGTTCCGCGATAATATCTTTTAATTCACCTTTGACTAAAAATACTTTTTCCTCATAGCCTTGCGGCACTTTCGTCATGGTATTGCTCAACACAAACACTGGCTTTGTATAAGGCCAATCACAGTTAAAACTCAGTACAACCTCAAGGGTATTACGACCCATCACCAACCCGTCAATTCGCTCCATCAAAGCGAAGAAACCAGTATCGGTATTATCTGGATTTTGTATCGAATATAGCCAGTCGAGCTTCCCTTGTTTATCTGCAATATAACCATCCAGACTGGTTGCAATGAATACGATGTTTGCCATAAATACCTCATCAATTTAGTCGTGGTTGAGTCAAGCAGTAATAGGGTGTATAGTTAATTCTACACTGTAGAATTAAATTGATTTTATTGGGGATATCAGATGGATGTCAATGAAAAAAAACGCGGACGACCCGTTGGAAAGTTGACACAGTTAAGTGCTGATGGGATTCTAGAAACAGCTAAATGTTTGATGAAAGAGAAGGGGAAAATCCCCAGCATCCGTTCATTAGCAACGCAATTAAACGTGGATCCCATGGCGATCTATCACTACTTCAAAAACAAGAATTCGTTGTTAGAGGCACTAACTACATCACTTGTGGTGGGAATCTATCGGCCTCAAGAACGTGCGGACTGGCAAACCGAGTTAAAGCACTTATGTGTCAGTTATATCGAAATATTACGCGAGTACAGCGGACTATTACAAACTATGCTGAGCATGACATCACACGGCCCAGCACAAATATTTACTGAACGGTATAAAATTATTGTTTCTCCTTTAGCTCTACCCATAAAAACCGAAAAAGACGGCCTGGATTTGCTGGCAGATTATTTACACGGTTTCGCGTTCTCTATCAGTTGTTGCCATGACGAGAATATGGTCAAAACTGAAATGATGAATGGGCCTTTGGCACTAATTTGTAATGCATTGGGATCCTCACGAACCTAACCCCTTGGGTATCGGATTTCACAACATATTACAGTTTCCGCTAGGGTCTGAAATCCATCTCCAAACTTGCTCATGTTGCTCCGCCTATATCTCTATCGGCATTTTCCTTAAACCCTCGTCGCGTTACTGTCCGCATGAATACCAGGCGAGGTCCATACCTCCTTCAGGGAATAACAGAAATTTAACAATGAACCCGACAGCTTTGAGCGAGAAGCGGAAGTTCGTAATTGTTTTTTCAGGTAAAAAAACAGTAAATATCATGATTTATTAATCGATAGGGAACGGGTCAGATTAGCCAGCGACAGGATGACTACCAAAATAGTGGCGGCTCACTAACCACGGGTTATGCGACATGAAAAACATCCTTGCTTTGCGTTATGGGCGAGAATGAACTTAACCTCAGGTATCTGAAAAAATTCTAAAATTTTTTTCTTTATGTCTTCCGACGAAGAAATAACGCCCTCAATCATCATATCGTTTTCATCAAATGCGCGTAGGGATATGATTCGGTTATGCATAACCTCTGGGATTTCATCTTTCAAGACTTTTGGCTCAATTTTACCTTCCCAAATAAAAATTGCGTGCATTCCTCGATAGGGTGAACGACTGTCTAAATAGGTATGATTAAGCAAAATGGCATGCTCTCCTACGGGAATATCTGTAAGTGTAATTCTATCTGGGTAGGAGGGGTGTTTATCCACGTTGAATCTGACTGCACCATATACCTTGAGCTCACCGTCAGATAGGCCATAAAGATGTTGGAAGTTATTGCCATTTAATCCACTGATAATAAAAGACACAGTTAACCTCGGTATCATTAAGAAAAGATAGGCGAGTGATTAATATAATCGAGTACATTTAAGGCGAAACTCTGAATCTTGCTTTTTCATTCAGTAATAGTTCGCATTCGGACGGAAGAACGTTGCAAGTGGGCAGCCAAGACCCTCAATAACATCTCTGATCTGCTCCCCAAAAAATAACACACCGTGATATTTGCAACGTCCGCTTCACGCCCTGAGCTATTCGACAAGATTTTTACGCTACCAGCAAAGGCGAATGTCGCTCTTTGAGGGCCAGAAGGTATTTTGCCTCGTCGTAGTAGCAGTTCCTGTTTTTCCAACTGCGATAAATCATCCTTATCCATTTAAACACCAAAGCCCTGATGGCGAATTGATGAGATTTACCTATTTCTCGCAGCCCCTGATAATACAGGTTGGCTCAGTATGATAGTTAACTGCCTTGGCAGCCCATTCTACAAATGTCAGTGGACGAACTTCGCACATTGCCATCGCCAGAGAACCTCGCATTTCTGGCCACTTGAGCAAGCAGCACAGACTTTTCAGTCTGTTGCATCGTGACTTTTTCATCAATACCTCCTCTACCCAAACCAGCAATTGTGGTGCCGGAATTCTGTTTATAAATCATGGAGCAGGATTTTAAGGGAGTGCAGGGAGGGTGTTGAACTAATGGACAGCCCTCTGATCACGTACAAACGAGAAAACACACATTTCTTAGTGCCAGTCGCAAAAATAGGGTAAATTCCGGCAGCAGAAACTAGTTGTTACACAACTTTTCCCAAGCTGTTATACAGCATAAACAGCGATAATATTTGTGACCATCGTCAACTTTTCTTAAAAAGTCATGCCGTAACTTAATGTAATTTAACATTTTTTATTTTTAAATTCACACTAAGATGACATTATTAAAACACCCCCACATTAATTAAACAAAACCTAAACAACCCCTCTCACCTTAGATCATACCCCTAACGTTATTGGCGAGCATTTGCTAATTCAATATAATGACTATGGTTATTAGATAGCGATTCTGATGCTTGCCCAGGACGCAAAACTCAATCTATGGCCAGATTATTTCCAGTAAAACAACAAATTCAGGAACGCCAAATGATTGATATACCTGGCCGTCTTACGCGCAGACGCCTATTGCAAGGGATGGGGGTGCTTGCTGCCACAACCTTGATCCCGACGGGAGTTTTCCCCGCGTATGCTTCTTCGGCTATAAGTAACGATTTTATAACAATTTCAATATTTCTGACTGGTCGTGAAAAGCTGTCAGCAGACTACAGCACCGCTCTTTATTCCGCGTTAACCAAGTATGACAGCACTATTTCAACCAAGCTTTCACACCTTCGCGCTTACATCGACGAACACTCCATCAAAGCGGCTGATTTGAAAAACAGACTGAGCGCCGATCCTGCGGTTGCCGATTTAGTGGGGCTGCCAGGGCTGCTCCTGACTGGATGGTATCTCGGCATCGTTGGATCGGGAGACAACGCCGTCTGCGTGGCTTATGTCGATGCGCTGGCCAATAAAGAAGTTGCAGACGTCCTTAGACCACCAAGTTATGCCTATGGCGCCTACGGCAGTTGGGCCAAAAAACCGTTCTAATCCAACGGTCTACATTTCATTTTCAATTCGATATATTAAAAAGAAGTGACAAAAATGTCTGACACTATTACTACCGATGTCCTCGTCATTGGTTCTGGCGTCGTTGGGGCGCTAACGGCACGTAAACTGGCTTTGGCGGGGCGCCAGGTGCTGATGCTTGAAGCTGGTCCAAGAATTCAACGCGATGATATTGTGACTAATTTTAGGCACTCGGCGCGTAAAGACGATTTTATTGCACCTTATCCAAACTCTAAAATAGCCCCTTTCCCAGATTATAAACCCGAAGACAATGGATACTTGGATCAGGCAGGGCCGCACCCTTACAAACCCGAATATATCCGCGTGGTCGGGGGGACCAGTTGGCACTGGGCCGCACAGGCATGGCGTTTGGTTCCCAATGATTTTCGACTTAAATCCCAGTATGGGGTGGGCCGCGATTGGCCTATTAGCTACGCCGATCTCGAGCCTTACTATTACGAAGCCGAGTTGCTTTGGGGCGTTTCAGGTCCTACCGAGATGGCAAAATATTCTCCGCGTAATGAAGCTTTCCCTCTTCCGCCTGTAACAAAATCGTATCTCGAACAGCGGGTTACAGAACGTCTTGCGCCTAAATATGAGTTGCTGACCAACACCACGGGCCGTAACTCACTGCCGTATGATGGCCGCCCTCAGTGCTGTGGAAACAACAACTGCATGCCTATTTGCCCGATTGACGCTCAATACCACGGCGGAATTGCAGCAGATGCAGCGGAGAAAGCCGGTGTTAAATTAATCCCGCAGGCCGTGGTTTATAAGCTGGAACAAGATGGTCATGGAAAAATAACCGCGGCGCACTACTACGACTGGAATAAAGTCTCGCACCGCGTTGAGGCAGAAGTGTTCGTTATGGCCGCAAATGCTATCGAAACGCCAAAAATTCTGTTCTTGTCAGCTGATGAAAAAAACCCGCATGGGCTTTGTAATAACTACGATCAGCTTGGACGCAATCTCATGGATCACCCGTCTAATTCCGCCACTTTTTATGTCGATGAACCACTTTGGCCCGGCCGTGGCCCCATGAGTCCTTCGTCCATTCAGCAGTTGCGTGATGGTGATTTCCGATCAGAATCTGCGGCCTTCCGCATAGACTTTTCAAACTCATCGCGTGTTGCCGGCGTTACCGCTAATGCCATTAAAGAAGGACTGACGGGGCAGGATCTTGAGCAGGCGATTCGTTTTCGTTCATCCCACGAACTGAGCATCAAAAATGTGTTAGAGCAGTTACCGGACCCCAACAACAGGACCCTGCTCAGTTCACGTAAAAAAGATGCACTCGGACTGCCAACCCCCTCATTTTCTTACTCTTACGATGAGTATGTGGAAAAAGGAATGCAACATTCATTAAGCGTCTACGCCGATATTGCGAAAATGTTAGGTGCAACAGACGTGCGTTATTCCGCCCCCGGGGTTTACAGCAACAATCAGCACATTACTGGCACCTTAGCGATGGGCTTTGATGAAAAAACCTCCGTCACTGACCACGTGGGCAAAGCCTGGGAATATGACAACCTCTATATGGTGTCTACAGGTGTCATGCCAACGGTTGCGACCGCAAACTCTACACTCACTGCCTGTGCACTGGGCCTTCGCACGGCCGATGCCATTCTCGGTAAAATTTAAAGGGGGTTACTATGAAAACGTTGCTTTCTTTGAAGATCGCAGGAGTGATAACGGGATTGTTATTGAGTCTTCCCGTGCTGGCGCAGCAAGGTGATAGTCAGTCCTTGATTGCAAAAGGTCAGTATCTGGCCCTTGCCGGAGACTGTGGTGCCTGTCATACCAATTCTGGCGGCAAAGCATTTGCCGGCGGTTTGGCCATCAATACGCCGATCGGACAAATATTCTCAACCAATATTACCCCATCCAAAACGGCTGGAATTGGCAATTACACGCTTGAAGATTTTGACAAAGCGGTACGCAAAGGGATCCGCAAAGACGGTTCAAATCTCTATCCGGCTATGCCTTATACCTCCTATTCCAAAATAAGTGATGAAGACATGAAGGCGCTTTATGCCTACTTCATGCAAGACGTGCAGCCTGTTGACGTCAAAGGACCCGAAACCGCGCTTCCTTTCCCGTTTAATATTCGCTTATCGATGGCGGGCTGGAACCTGATATTTGCCGGAGGAAAACCCTTTGTCGAAGACAGCACGCAATCGCATATTTGGAACCGTGGAGCCTATTTGGCAGAGGGGCTGGCACACTGTTCAACCTGTCATACACCTAGAAATCCACTGATGGCTGAAGAGTCAGGTAAGTCACTGGCGGGTGCATCGTTGGGAACCTGGTTTGCGCCGAACATCACTTCCGATCCGCATGCGGGTATTGGCCGTTGGACACAACAGGATTTGGTGGACTACCTGGCAACAGGGCGTGCTGATAATGGCTCTCAGGCTGGAGGGCCGATGCTTGAAGCCATTGATAAAAGCTTCAGCAAATTGTCTCCTGCCGATTTAAAAGCTATTGCGACTTACATTCAGAGTGTACCTGCACAAAGTATCAATGCGACGTCGGAAAAACTGACAGCTGCGGCACCGGAAATTTCAGACATCTCGATCATGAATGGTACAGCGCCAGAAGGGGCCAAGCTCTATGCCTCGCATTGCTCCACTTGCCATCAGGCTTCAGGGCAAGGCGGCAATGGACTTCCGGCACTTTATAATAACGCTGCGCTGAGGCGTCCGGTTGCAGACAACGCCGTGATGGCCGTTTTAGAAGGTCTTATTCCGTCGAAAGGACAGGCTATGCCTGCCTTTAGTGACAAGCTCGACGATAAGCAAGTTGCAACGTTAGTTAACTATCTGTTCACGACCTATGGCGATCCTAAGGTTCAAACCACACCGGAACGTGTGAAAGCGCTGCGTCAGGGAGGTGAACCCTCTCCGCTGCTCGCGATAGCCAAAGGTGGCATGATTGTTGTGGCTTTGCTGGTGCTCATTTTCGGCTGGATAATTTTAAGGTCACGTAGAAAACGCAGATAAAAAAGTCGCTCAATAAGGTGAATAGCTGCCATAAGGCAGCTATCAATCAGAGGAAAAGTCCTGGTCGAATGGCCAGGACTTTTATTTTATCTTCGGTACGTTAAACATTAACCACCGTTAAGAGATGATGGGCCAGGCGAAGACTCAAGGCTGCACCGGTAAGAGTAGGATTCATACAGGATGCAGAGGGCATCACCGATGTTCCCGCAATAAAGAGATTGGGATGGTCGTGAGTCTGACAGTTGCGATCGACCACCGAATTCTGCGGATCATCCCCCATAATCGTCGTGCCCATGATGTGCTGCCTGTCCTGATAACTGGTGTCGATTTTCAGCACATCGGCGTTAAGCAACGTGGCAATCTTATCAAAATCCTTTAGCGCAGCTTCTTTACCTGCTTGCCAATAATCGGTAACACTGTAATAAATCTCTGGCACTGGCAGGCCAATACCATCGGTCTTGGTTTTGCTCGGTACGATGCGATTCTCGGGCAGCGGTAAGGTTTCAATATCTACGGCAAAGTTGAGTGAACGAGCGGAAGTACGCTGCAACTCCTCATCGAGTTTGGACCCCAATACTCCTTTAGCTATCAGCGTTGACGCGAAATCGGCCGTAGGGACTGTATTACGCACCTTGGTTTTGTAGCTGGGTATATCCTTACGCTGCTCGCCATCACGGTTGTTAAGATAAACCAATAGCTCGGTCGGTCCTTGTCCTGGCCAGACATCCTCTTTCATCATCACGTTCATGCTGATGCCTGTATGACCCATCAAATTGCGCCCAACCTGATCGGAACTGTTAGCAATACCGTTAGGGTAACGTGAGGTTGTTGACATGAGCAGTAGCTTCGGAGATTCAATACCGTATGCCGCCAACACAAAATAGTTGGCGGTAAGGTGATGTTCAGAACCATCAGGTTTTTTATACCCTACGCCGGTGATTTTGCCTTTATCATCAGCTTCTATTTTGTAAACCACTGAATTATCTAGCAGCTTCGCACCAAGACGTTCAGCCTGGTCGATATGGACTGTACCATCATATTTTGCACCGATCGGACAAACGGGATTGCAGTTATTGTTACCGGCACAGATTGGGCGTTGGCCATAGGGCCGTGTTGCGCGTCCATTTGGCTCATATACCGGGTGAAAATCCCCCTTTTGCAGCAGTTCGGAAAGACGGGTAAACATATAGCTCGGCGTCAGCCCTTTCATTGGAAAAGGCGTTGAGCGTGGAGGCCAAGGCTTTCCACCTTGACCGCTTTCATCTTGCCCGTCCATACCGGAAACCCCAAGTTCCTGTTCGGCACGTCCATACCACGGCTCGATTTCATCATAGCCAAAAGGCCAGTCGCGACCATGTCCATACAGGCTTTTAAGCTTGAAATCATTTGGGATCATTCGCCACAACGCTGAGCCAAAATGCCAGGTCGTGCCGCCAACCACGCGCAGATATTTTGTTGGATATTTGACGGGTCCCATCTGCTGTAAATAGGGCCCATAGGTTGAAGGAATATGCGGTGGATTAGGGTAGGGAGAACCCGCGCCCTGTAACTTCATGTTGGTCAGTGACATTTTCGTTGGCGCATTACGGAAACGTTCGACGATATCCTCACGTTTAACGCGGGGACCGGCCTCAAGAATAATGACCGATTTTCCTGCTTTCGCCAGTTGGCAGGCGATTAACCCACCCATAACCCCTGAACCAATGATGATAACGTCAGCATCGACTTGTTTATTGCTCATACATTGCTTCCTTTATCTGAAGGTGGGATAACGGGCTTGCTGCCCCAAGTATCAGGTCCCAATCCGTAAGTCGGTATGACAAGAATGCCTTTGGTTGGCAGGTACATCATTGCGTCTGCGTAGGCGATTAACGCCATATTTTCGTCTTCTCCTACGACACCGGTGTACCAGGCTGCAACGATATGGCTAGCCGTTGTAAAACGCGCATCATCAGACTTCACACTGGCAACAAAATCATCCATATGCGCGAAATGATGATCGTTAATATAACGATTGAGTTCGGCGAGTCGTGTCGGAAAGTCGGGAGCGTTTTTGACTAATGCGCGGTAATAGCGCTGCGCCAAAATTGCGTTAATGGGACGACTGACCAAGAATGAGGAAAGTGAAGTAAAACCACTGTCGTTCATCTCTTGAGCCTGTGCCTTGATCGCAGGAAATAAAGAGGCTGATAACGCACTCAATGAGAGAATACCGATACCCTGAAGTATTCGGCGGCGGCTTACCGAGTCTGGAAGGTTATTTTCTCGCGACATTTTTTTTCCTTCTATTACTTACCCACACCCCGAGCAGAATCGCTGCCAGCAAGACGACGGCAGCAATGCCAATCATTACCGCTGGCGTGGTCAGTTGCGCCAGTAGTGGTTTCGGACCGCCCTCGCGAATTTGTTGAACCTGCGCGGCGGTTACGCTGACCTTTGGGTTGCCAAAGGTTGTCAGGACATAGTTGCTGACGTCAGCGATTTGCCGATCGGTGAGTTGCATCGAGAAATTCGCATCTGGACCAAATACCGGCATATCGACCTGCTGGCCGTTTACATTGCGATGTACGCCGTTGAGAATGGCTGAGACCAGATTAGTCGGGTTATCTGCACCGGTTGCACTGTTGTGGAAGAGAGAAGGGTAATAGGACGTCCCCTCGCCGTTTGCCTGATGACAATTAGCACAACTCCCACTGAAAACTGCCCAACCCGGTTCGGCTGAGGCCTGGTCGCCACGCATCTGCTGTTCGGTACTCGATGCAGCACCATAGCTATCGCGTGATTGAGAACCACCGGTGTTTACGGCAGGGATCTGCTTTAAATAGGCGACCATTGCCTCGATATCCGCAGAGGAAAGATGTTGGAGGCTGTGCTCTACAGCTTCAGCCATCGGTCCTGCTGCCTGCGCCTTACCAGCAAGGTGCCCCGTTTTGAGGTACCGTGCTAAATCCTCCCCCGACCAACTGCCAATGCCTGATGTTTTATCAGGCGTTATATTAGGTGCGTACCAACTGCCCAGACTGCCGCCTGAAAGCGCCTTGCTGTCATCCTGTCCCATCAATGCATTACGTGGCGTATGACAGGTATCGCAGTGTGCCAACGCATTGACCAAATAGTTTCCACGATTGACCTGTGGCGAGACACTCTCTTCAGCAATAAACGGTTTATTGTTAGAAAACAGGGTATTCCACAGCGCCATCGAACTGCGAATATTAAACGGGAAGGGGAGATGAGTCTGAGGAGCCTTAACATCAACTGCGGCTACGCCGTGCATGAAATAGGCATAAAGTGCCTGAATATCAGAGTCGGTGATGCGAGAATATGATGTGTAAGGCATTGCGGGATAGAGATATTGACCCTGCTTGTTAATACCCTGCCTGACGGCGCGGGCAAAATCCTGCTCAGTATAATTTCCGATACCTGCCACTTTCGATGGCGTGATATTGCTGGCGAAAATGGTACCTAGAGGGGACTGAATTCCATATCCTCCTGACATTGCGGCACCCCCTTTAGGAGAAGTATGGCAGGCGCCGCAGTCTGCGGCGATAGCCAGATACTCTCCTTTCGCAATGAGCTCTTGCGGACTGGAACTGTCCGCCGCAACCGCACTAAAACCGGTCGCTAAAAGCGTGCTCATCACGAGAGACAGATAATGTCTTCTCACGGCATTGCTCCTTCTAAAATAAAAAGCCAAGCTAATATTTTTTTATTGTGTATTTACTGATTGAATACAGAGCCTGACGGTTCAGGCCCTCGGTCGTACAACGAGGAGTCAAAATCAACTGACAACGCGTGGATTTATGGCTTATTTCAACTCGTAGTCGTTAAAGACGATTGGCGTATCGCCACCATTGATGAGTTCAACTTCGCCAGCGGTGGTTAGCAGCGCATCACCTTTATGTACCCACAACTCTTTAGTGCGATTGGGTCGGCCGGGTATGGCCTCAAGCACGCGCCCCTCATTGAAGAAAACTCTTACGCCTGGCCCTTTTTGACTATAGGGATGGGTGCTTTCACCGGGTTGAAGGGTCACTTTCCATCCTTTTACCGACTTGGCATCCAGCACCTGCTGGAAGGCGGGTATAGCCGGACGAGAGGAGAGGCCAAAGCCGATTGGTCCTGGCTGTTTGATTTCAAAGGCGATCTGCATGTTGAGAGTGGTACCGGTATTGGTGATTTTATCAACCTCGGAATGGCCTTGATGATTGCCAAATTTCACGTTGCCGGATTTCATTTCGAAGTTTTTTGCGGGCTTGTTCGGGTAGGTTGCCTGCACTGGGCTGCCATCAATATGAGTATTCACATAATCAAGATGCTGCTCGTGGAACATCGTTGACTGACCTGGCGGGATCATCACGCGCATCACGGTCACATATTGATTCTCTAAAATGACGTGGTGATCAGGTTCAAGGTTGGTCGCCACCACTTTCTCTTTCTCGGCGGCAACACTCGAAAATGCAGTCGCTAGTGTTAACAGCCCCGAAAACATGACTATTGAACAATTTTTAGGTCTATATTTCATTTAATTACCTTATTCTGTTAATCACCCGTGATAGCGGGATTACTCTACAATCGAGACCCAGTTTGCACCGTTGTCTGTTGGGTATTGCCCTAATTGAGTCAGTTTTCCACTGGATTTATCAATGGCATAGAGGGACAGTTGCGTTGATTTTTGGCCAGATTCGATAAGGAAACGACCCGAATTATCGATAGCAAAACCACGCGGCTGTTTCTCGGTTTTAATACTTCGCAGATACGTTAAATGGCCATCAGTCGGATCGACCGAAAAGGAAGAGAGCGTGCTGTTAGTGCGTTCGGTTGAGTAGAGGAACTTACCATCAGGCGTTATGTGTATATCGGCCTGCCAAATTCGGGGTTTGTAGGTCGGCGGGAGGTTGTCGTCCCCGGTCAATGGGCGCGCTTCGCCACGCTGCATCGATTTTTGGTCATCAGGGGAAACAGAGACAATATCTTCCTGTGGCGTAAAGGTTCCGTTGGTATTCATGGTCAGACGCTTAATATTTCCCGCCATCTCGGTGAGAATGTACATATTTTGCTTGCCCTGACCGTCAAGCTTGGGCGCTAAAACAAAGTGGCGTGGGCCCGTTGCCGCTTCGGTTTCGATATTTATAAATGAGGGACTGTTTGGTGTGACCTTGCCGGTGTCCTGGTCAAAATGGAACTGCAGCATCTGATCTGCCCCCAACAGGGTGACGTACAGATAGTGGTTTGAAGGGTCAACCTGAATCGCATGGGCACGTTTCCCTGTATGCACAACTTGCACAGGGGGTGTTTCAACAAGACCGTTTTTACCAATACGATTAATTGAGAACAGATCGCCGCCATATGAAGCACTTAACAGGAAATGGCCACGTTTATCGGTCGAGAGATAGGCCATACTGTCAGGAAGTGGTGTGTCGCCTGCCTTCTCCAGTTTACCGTCGTTGAGGATGTGAAAAGCGGCAACGTGATAGGGTTTGCTGCGAATGGAGACATACAACATTTTTTTATCCGCAGAAACCACCGACGACATGGCACCCTCGCCGGCAGGGAAGCGGCCAATTGGCTCAAGCTTCATGGCAACCTTGTCGAGTGTATATCCTGTTACCGTGCCGCTAACGGCATTGGACACATACACAAAACTTTGCGCGTTAGCCGCACCTGACGCCGTGATGATCGACATCAGTGCAATTGCACCTAGGCTTTTCTTCATTGTTAACTCCTTGTGTCTTTAAGCAGGGTACTCAGCTGTTACCACTTTATTGAAAATACTTCACTCAGCTCTCTCACTGCACTGTCAGGGAGGGGGGAGGGCTTTTTGTCAGATTGCATCCACAGTTTGGCCGTCTCCTCTAACTCTTCGAGTGCAAAGCAGGCTGAAGAGACTGTTTTGCCCCAAATTACGGGCCCCAGTCTCTCAAGCATCACGCCATTAACTTGATTTGCTAACTCTGCAATTTGTGCTGCGACGGCGTCGGAGCCTGGGCGGTCATAATCGATTAACGGAATGCGCCCCACTTTCATCACCTGATAAGGCGTCAGCGGGGGCAGGATGCTGGGTCTGCTCCACACGCCTTGTAATGTCAGGTTCACCAAATTCGTTGAATGGGTATGCACCACGCCGTTTACTGAGGCATTTCGGTCATAAATTTGACGGTGCAGGAGCAGCGTTTTTGAGGGTTTATCGCCGGATATCCACTCACCCTTACTGTTTACCTTGGCAATTTTTGCAGGATCCAACCGACCCAAACAGGCGTCGGTGGGGGTGATTAACCATCCATCATCAAGACGGGCGCTAATATTTCCCGCAGAACCGACGGTATATCCGCGTTGAAAAAGGCTGGCGCCTAGCCAGCATATCTCTTCACGGAGCCTATTTTCATTGTTCATACCTTGCCCTTTAAATATCGTTAATCATTAATTCAGGAGAGTGATGCCTGCTGAGGTGAGGTAGTCTCATCTGAACCAGACTCATTCTTTGGCGTGTTTAATGGCTCTATTTTTCCAAGCACAAACATAAAGTTAAGTGCACCAAGCAGACAGATCCCACCCGCTACGCACAGCGGTATTACGAAAGAACCATTGCTTAGGCCCACCATAATTCCGGTAAATGAGGCCGTGACGATACCCGCCAGATTGCCAGCGAAGCTCTGTATTCCACCGATAGTCGCCACATAGTTTGGACTTGGCGCTACGTCGGCTGGCAAGGTCCAGATATTCGCTGCGGTGAACGCCAGACCGGCGTAAGTTAGAGAGAAGAGAGTAAGAATGATCGTGATATTGCTGGTAAATGCGGCCAGAGCAATAACCGATGAGAGCAGCATGCCGGCAATCAGGCAGGTTTTACGTGCGGCTGTCAGACTCAGCCCCTTGCGGTACAGCCAGTCTGAGGTATAACCCCCAATCAAACTGCCCGGGATGCCCATAAGTGCAGGAATAGCCCCCAGGGTACCCAGTTCTTTCAATGAAAAACCCTGTGACATCGTGAGGTAGGTAGGGAACCAAGTCACAAAGAAGTAGGTGGCGAAGTTCATGCAGAAGAAGCCGATCATCATGCCCCAGATATTCCGGTAGCCAAAAAGCGTGCACAGTTTTATTTTCTCAGTGCCTACGAGTTGGCTTTGACCACGATCTTGCAGAAGATTCTGTCTTTCCTGTTCATCGATGCCCTTCATGTCTTCAGGTTCACGATAAAATACCAACCACAGCACAACCCACACCAAACCGATCGCCCCCGTCACGACAAATGATGTCTCCCAGTCCCACACGCTTATCAACCAGGCAACAAGCGGCAAAGCTATCGCTGTTCCTGCACGCGGGCCTGCATCAAATATCCCGGAGGCAGTACCTCGTTGTTTCTTTGGAAACCAGTTGGAGATAACTTTCGCGGAACCCGGATTACCGCCCGCTTCACCGATACCGAGCAGTAAACGAGAGATAAAAATAGAGGTGAAGCCTTTACCAAATGCGGTAAATACGGTGAACAGTGACCACCACCCGACAGCAACGGCTAAACCAGTACGTGCACCTAAACGGTCAAGCAGACGACCGGCCGGGATTTGCATCAAGGCATAAGTCCAGAAAAATGCCCCGAGGATTAATCCCATGGTGGCATCGTCCAACCCGAGATCTTTTTTGATATGCGGTGCGGCGATCGCAAGATTGACGCGGTCGATGTAATTTATGGCGATGGCGAAGAAGCAAAACACGATCATCATCCAGCGGATCCGAGGGTATCTACGCATGGTGAATTCCTTTATTATCTTAATTATATTAATAATTTATGATTTTCTGGCCCGTATCACCGTTGAGCAAGCTGCCGTGTGGGGCAGTGACTCGTACATTCTTAGCCAGAAATTCTGCGTTGGATTTATCAGCCAAGCAGTCCTAAGAGTGGCCTTCTCTGGGACAGCTCTGTTATTATTTGGTGAACTTATGAAACCAAATCTGATAACGTGATGTTAAAAGTAAGCGATTACAAAACGCAGTCAAGCCAAAAGTAAGCGCTTTCAAAAAGGTGAGGGGAATGTCTTTCATTTTTGTGGGCGGCGTCACTAATTTATAGGGAATATGGCAATGCAAGATAAGACCTCCCCTCAGGGAAGAGCCTCATTAGAGGATGTCGCGAAACTTTCTGGCGTTTCTACCGCGACCGTTTCACGAGTGCTAAACGGCAGTACCACGGTCCGTCAATCGCGCCGCGAAGCCGTTGAGCGTGCTTGTGAAGAGCTGGGCTATGTGATTAACCGAGCTGCCCGAACGCTGGCCTCTCGCCGTAGCATGACGATTGGCGCCGTGGTCCCGACGCTGGCTACAGAGACATTTTCACGCACGTTGGCAGCTTTTCAGCACCAGATCCACAAGTCAGGCTATACGCTACTGCTGGCAAACTCGGAGTTTGATCCTGATATCGAATTTCGTGAGGTTAACAAACTGGTGGAGTACGGAATAGACGCGTTACTGCTCGTGGGGCATACCCACCATCAACGGTTGTGGGAAAGAATCGAGCAACACAAAATCCCTTGTATTCAAACGTTTTCTATCGACACGCAACATCCCAGCATTGGTTATGACAGCGTGAAAGCCGCACAGCGGGTGACTGAGCATCTGCTGTCGCTCGGACACAAAAAATTTGGCATGATTGCGGGTACACCCCCGACAAACGATCGTGTTTATGACCGCCTTCGTGGCATACGTGAGGTTTTGAACAACGCAGGATTATCTCTGCCAGAGTCCAATCTTATTGAATGTGCTTTCAGTATTAACGATGCGCGTAAGGGGCTGTTTACCCTGTTGGATGGCCCAGAGCCTCCTACGGCGGTGATTTGCGGGAATGATATGCTGGCCTTTGGTGCGATGCGCGCCGCCAGTGAGCGCTATATGCGTATTCCAAACGATATCTCCATTGCCGGATTTAATGATTATGAATATGCAGAGCACCTTGAGCATCCCCTGACGACAATGCGAGTAGAGCTTGATCAAATAGGACTGGACGCCGCTGAATACCTTCTGGCGACGCTCAATGGAGAAACGGTCAAGCAACAGTGGGTGCTCGAGCCCGAGCTTATTGTGCGAAGTAGCACAGGCTCAGCACCACGACAGGGTCGTTAAGGAATAAAGCGCAGGCCAAAACTCTCATAGGCTTTTTTAGCCGGTTCTGACCGCAGATACTCAAGCAGGGTCAACGCTGCGTCAGGATTTTTAGCGTGACGGAAAATCCCTGCCTGGAATGATGTGACTTTCTGGACATCTTGCGGCAGTGAACCTATCACTTTTACGCCTTCGACGGTAAGCAGTTCGCTTATTTGCTGAACGGCAATGTCTGCAGAACCGTCAATCAGTTTTGTCGCCGTAAATCCTTCCGGGATCGTTGATGCGCGTGAGTTGACCGCCTCCTCAATACCCAGTGATTTCATGAGTTGTTGAAGATAAATACCGCTTGCGCCCCCCAATGAGTAAGCCACTGAGCGGGCGGAGACCAGCGCATTTTTAAGCGCCTCAGTGCTGGAAATATCCGGTGCCTCAGCCTCTGGCAGCATGGCAAGTCCAATCTGGGAATCAACAAGATTGATGATGCTGGAGGCGCTCACCAAGTCCAACTCGACCAGTTTGGCCATCGCTGGCACGGTAAGAATGACGACATCTGCCGTTTCACCCTCGGCAATTTTTTTTTCAATGACGGTAGTGGGATTCCATTCGATTTCCAGCAAGGTATCAGGATACTGTTTTGCCCATTGTGCCTCGAGACCGACGAAGGGTGCACGGACGGCGAGCGCGCTAAATACCTGGATAAGATTGTTATTTACCATAGTTTTCACCTTGTGATCCCTGACCATAATAGGGTGCACGACGAAGCAAACCGCCGTGCAGTTCTGACGGTGATCGAACACCAATTAATGCCAAATCCCTGTCTATTTCATCGCGCAGAATATGCATCGCATGTTCTACGCCAGCCTGGCCGCCAATAACCGCACCGTAAAGGAAGGGGCGCCCCAGGAAAGTAAAGTCTGCACCAAGAGCCATCGCTTTCATCACATCGGTTCCGCGTCGAATACCACTGTCGATGATGACTTTCATGCTGCCCTTTTTAGCTGCAATTTCGGGCAGGGTATGCAAAGGCGGGACGGTATAGTCGAGTTGACGTCCGCCATGGTTAGACAAGATAACGGCATCTACGCCCAAATCGCGGGCGATAAAGGCGTCATCGGGTGACATCAGTCCTTTCACCACCAGATTTCCCTTCCACAGCTTGCGAATAGCATCGACATGTTTCCAGTTCAGCTTGTCACGCGCCTGAGTATTGCGCACTTTGCTTGACATCATTGGTGGCCCACGTTCGGCATCGGTATTTTCGAAATGCGGTGCACCGTGGCGCAGGAAGGTCTGCGCCACGGTTCCAAACAGCCAGCGTGGGCTAAGGGCACTTTGCAAACACACTTTCGGGGTTAACTTGATAGGCATGCTGAAACCACTGCGAGTATTATGCTCGCGGTTGCCCAGCATAGGGGTGTCACCCGTTACCACCAGTGTCTTGAATCCCGCATTAGCCACACGTTCTACCAACCGATCGATACGAGGCTGGTCGCCTGCCAGATAAGCCTGGAACCAAGCGTCGGGATTGGCCTCATACACATCTTCGAGGCGGATAAGTGATGAAGCGCTAAGGATCATTGGGGTATTCATGGCACGAGCCGCTTTAGCCAGCGATATATCTGCACGATAAGAGACAAAGGAAGCCCCCCCTAACGGGGCAACGCCAAAGGGGTGGCTGTAAGTGTGCCCAAACAGTTCAACACTCTGACTGCGTCCCGATACATCGACGAACATGCGGGGTACAAAAGCGTATTGCTGATAGGCTTCATAATTTCCCTGTATCCCGCGTCCGGTTTCAACCCCGCCGGCGACATACTGATAAATCATATTGGGCAACCGACGACGTGCGTGGCGCTCGAAGTCTTGTAGTGCGAGCAAATCACTAAATTTACGGGGGATTTTGCTTGTCACTGGCGCTGAATTAGCAAGGCTTCCTGTTGAGGTCATAGCGCCGTTTACCCCTGTGTGGATTGAGGATTCATTGGCAGAAGATGTCATTATATGTTCTCACAATCATTACTTATTAAAAGGTCGTCTGAGATATCAGCGCGTAACGTGCCGTTCTGAAAAGACATAAATTTGAAAGCGCTTACAATACTGACGATGCGTGCCTTCCATTTCAATATCACACTAACAAAATTATAACTTTTTTGTGTGACGCAAGTCACTTTACAGAACCATTTGTAAGCCCTTACATTATTAGGTAGGCTTACCTGAGAGATTAAGACCGAACTCGTAAGGTGGCATCGCTTAATTCTGAAGGAACCGTTATATGACACATCGCATTGTTCTTCTCCATGCTACACCGGTAGCAATGGCACCGATCCATACAGCATTTAGTGAAATCTGGCCCGAAGCAGAGCTCGTTAACCTGCTCGATGACGGTCTATCCATTGATCGCGCTCGCGAGGATGAACTTTCAAGCACCATGATTGATCGTTTTGTTCGCTTCGGGCACTACGGTTATGACATGGCTGCCCAAGGGATTTTAGTGACCTGTTCGGCGTTTGGCCCAGCGATAGATAAACTTGCCGAGAGCCTCCCCATTCCTGTTTTGAAACCCAACGAAGCCATGTTTCATGAGGCGATAGCGCAGGGGAACAAAATTGGTATGCTCGCGACCTTTGGCCCATCGATTGACACCATGACGCAAGAGTTTGATGACTATGTGTCAGAGCAGGGTTCTGACGCCACTCTTGAGACCATTTTGGTGGCGGATGCCATTGATTTATTGCGTAAAGGCGATGCGGAAAGCCACAACCGCCTCGTTGCGGCTCGGGCTCAGGAATTGTCCCACTGCGACGTCATCATGTTGGCCCACTTTTCAACGTCCCGTGCAGCAGCCAGCGTACGCGAACACGTTTCCATTCCTGTGCTCACGGCTCCACATGCCGCAGTAAAACGTCTCAAG